>NZ_JCADBK010000020.1:0-138124 GCF_059358955.1 Nonomuraea sp. CX421
ATCGGCTTCAACGGCACCTACACCGGAACCAACACCAACCCCGCCACCTTCGCCATCAACGGCGTCACCTGCGGCGGCACCGGTGCCAACACCCCGCCCACAGTGACCCTGACCAGCCCGGGCGCCGGCGCCTCCTACCCGTCGGGCAGCACCGTGCCGCTGGCCGCCACCGCGAGCGACCCCGGCGGGGCGGTGGCCCGCGTCGAGTTCCTCGTCGACGGCGTCCTCGTGGGCACCGACACCACCTCGCCCTACACCTTCGGCGCCACCGGCCTGGCCGCGGGCGGCCACACCGCGCAGGCCCGGGCCGTGGACGACGGCAACCCGGCGCTCACCACGACCACGCCCACGACGTCGTTCACCGTCACCGGCTCCACGCAGCAGGCCCTGGTCGTCGCCCCCACCGTGCTGACCGTGCCCGAAGGCTCCAGCGCGACGTTCTCCGTCCGCCTCGCCGCGCAGCCCACGGCGAACGTCACCGTCACCTCCACGGCCGGCAGCGGCGACACCAGCCTCACCATCACCTCCGGCGCGTCGCTGACCTTCACCACCGCCAACTGGAACATCCCGCAGAACGTCACCGTCGCCGCCGCCGAGGACAGTGACACCACCAACGGCAGCCGGCCCATCACCGTCGCCTCCACCGGCCTGACCAGCGTCACCGTCACCGCCACCGAAGCCGACGACGACGCGCCCCAGAACAGCTACCTGACCGAGTTCACCACCCAGTACAACAAGCTCAAGGACCCGGCCAACGGCTACTTCTCACCGGAGGGCGTGCCGTACCACTCGGTCGAGACGCTCATGGTCGAGGCGCCCGATCACGGCCACGAGACCACCTCGGAGGCGTTCAGCTTCTGGCTGTGGCTGGAGGCGCAGTACGGCCGCGTGACCGGCAACTGGACGCCGTTCAACAACGCCTGGAACGTGATGGAGCAGTACATCATCCCGAGCGCCGCGGGGCAGCCGGGCGGCTCCGCCACCTACAACCCGAACGACCCGGCCGACTACGCGCCCGAGCGGCCCAAGCCCAGCGGCTACCCGGTCGCGCTCAACACCGGCGTCGTGGCGGGTCAGGACCCGCTCGCCAACGAACTGCAGAGCACCTACGGCAACCGGCTCGTGTACGGCATGCACTGGCTGCTCGACGTGGACGACGTGTACGGCTACGGCACCGGCAGGGGCAGCGGCCTGAGCGAGTGCGGCGACGACACCAAGCGCGTCACGTACATCAACACCTACCAGCGCGGACCGCAGGAGTCGGTGTGGGAGACCGTGCCGCATCCGTCGTGTGAGACCGGGCGCTTCGGGCAGCCGGGCGCCGGCTACCCGCCGCTGTTCATCCAGGGCGGCGGCGCGAACCAGTGGCGCTACACCAACGCCCCCGACGCCGACGCCCGCGCCGTGCAGGCCGCCTACTGGGCGCTGACTTGGGCGACGGCCCAGGGCAACCAGTCGCAGGTCAGCGCGACCATGGCCAAGGCCGCCAAGATGGGCGACCACCTGAGGTACGCCTTCTACGACAAGTACTTCAAGAACCCGGGCTGCACCTCGACCTCCTGCACCCCGGGCACCGGCAAGAGCAGCTCGTCGTACATGCTGACCTGGTACTACTCCTGGGGCGGCGACATCGGCGGCTCGTGGGCGTGGCGGATCGGCTCCAGCTCCTGGCACCAGGGCTACCAGAACCCGCTGGCCGCCTGGGTGCTGTCGCCGGCCGGCCCCTCGTCGCTGCGTCCGCGGTCGGCGACGGCGGCCTCCGACTGGCAGACCAGCCTGGGCAGGCAACTCGACTCCTACCTGTGGCTGCAGTCGGCCGAGGGCGGCATCGCGGGCGGCGCCACCAACAGCTGGAACGGCGACTACCAGACGCCCCCGGCCGGCACGCCGACCTTCCACGGCTGGGCCTACGACCACCAGCCGGTCTTCCACGACCCGCCGAGCAACCGGTGGTTCGGGTTCCAGGCGTGGTCGCTGGAGCGGGTCGCGGAGTACTACTACGTGACCGGTGACGCCAAGGCCAAGGCCATCCTCGACAAGTGGGTGCCGTGGGCGCTGGCCAACACCACGTTCGGCGCGAACAACAGCTACCGGATCCCCAACGACATGACCTGGTCCGGCGCCCCGTCGGCCAGTTACTCGGGCGGCGGCAGCGGCCCGGCCGCCAACCCGGGCCTGCACGTCACCGTCGTCAACCACACCGACGACGTCGGCGTGGCCGCGGCCTACGCCAGGACGCTCACCTGGTACGCCGCCAAGTCCGGCAGCGCCACCGCTAAGAGCGCGGCCAAGAACCTGATCGACGGCATCCTGTCGCACAAGGACGCCAAGGGCGCCACGGTCAGCGAGACCCGCGCGGACTACAACCGCTTCGACGACCCGCACGACGACGCCACCGACACCGGCCTGTACGTCCCTCCGGGCTACTCCGGCACCATGCCGAACGGCGACGTCATCAGCTCCGGCAAGACGTTCCTCGACATCAGGTCCTTCTACAAGAACGACCCCGCCTGGGGATCCGTCCAGGCGTACCTGAACGGCACCGGCCCGGCGCCGTCCTTCAGCTACCACCGGTTCTGGGCGCAGGCCGACATCGCCATGGCCGCCGCCGACTACGGCAGCCTCTTCCCGAACGGATGACCGTCAGATGACCACGAGACTCCTCGCGCTCCTCGCTCTCGTGGGCGCCGTGTTGCTGGTCCCGCAGTCCGCCGCCGCCGCGGTGGGCCTGCGGGTCAGCGGCACCCGCGTCCTGGAGGCCAACGGCAGCGCCTTCGTCATGCGCGGCACCAGCCACGCGCACACCTGGTATCCCAGCGAGACGAGTTCCTTCGCCGGGGTCAAGTCGCTCGGCGCCAACACCGTCCGCGTGGTGCTCAGCGGCGGCAGGTGGACGGCCAACTCGGCCTCCGACGTGGCCAATGTCGTCTCCCTGTGCAAGCAGAACCGGCTCATCTGCGTGCTGGAGAACCACGACACCACCGGCTACGGCGAGCAGAGCGGCGCCTACACCCTGGACCAGGCGGTCACGTACTGGATCGGGCTGCAGAGCGTGCTGACCGGCCAGGAGAACCACATCGTGATCAACCTCGGCAACGAGCCGGTCGGCAACAACGCGGTCACCCCCGGCTGGACGCAGGCCACCTCCGCCGCCATCACCCGGATGCGGGGCGCCGGGTTCCAGCACCTGCTCATGGTCGACGCCCCCAACTGGGGCCAGGACTGGCAGGGCGTGATGCGCGACAACGCGAGCACGGTGTTCAACGCCGATCCGCAGAAGAACACCGTCTTCTCCATCCACATGTACGGCGTCTACGACACGGCCGCCGAGATCACCGCCTACCTGGACGCCTTCCAGACGGCCGGGTTGCCGCTGGTCATCGGTGAGTTCGGCCACCTGCACTCCGACGGCGACCCCGACGAGGACACGATCATGGCCCAGGCGCAGAGCCGGGGCATCGGCTACCTCGGCTGGTCGTGGAGCGGCAACGGCGGCGGCGTCGAGTACCTCGACCAGGTCACCTCGTTCAACGCCGCCAACCTCACCTCGTGGGGGCAGCGGCTGTTCAACGGCGCGAACGGCATCCGGGCGACGGCCCGTGAGGCCACGATCTACGGCGGCTCCTCCGACACCACCCCGCCGAGCGCGCCGGGCGGTCTGGCCGCCTCGGGGGTGACGGCGAGTGGGGTGGGTCTGTCGTGGTCGGCGTCGTCGGACAACGTGGGTGTGACGGGTTATGACGTGCTGCGTGCCGGTGCGTCGGGTGCGTTTGCGCCGGTGGGGACGTCGGGTTCGACGTCGTTCAGTGATGCGGGGTTGTCGGCGAACACGACGTACCGGTATCAGGTGCGGGCGCGGGACGCGGCGGGCAACGTCTCGGCGGTGTCCAACACGGTCACGGTGACCACGACCGGAGGCGGCGGCGGAGGCGGCTGCACGGCCGTGGCGACCGTACAGAGCCGGTGGGGCAACGGCTACGTGGTGCAGCCGGTGACCGTGACCAACACGGGCGGCTCGGCGATCAACGGCTGGACCGTGACCTTCACGCTCCCCGCCGGCCACACCGTCACCGGCTCGTGGAACGCCGCCGTATCGGTGAGCGGGCAGACCGTCACCGCCCGCCACCTCTCCTACAACGGGACGATCGCGCCGAACGCCACCGCCGGCTTCGGCTTCCAGGCCGCCCGCCCGGGCGGCGACACCTCCGTGCCGTCCGGCTACGCCTGTCAGGGGGTCACATCATGATCGCGCGCATCCTGGCCGCGCTCGCCACCCTCGTCGCCGCCACGGCGATGCTCACCGGCCCGGCCCACGCCGACGTCGTGATCTGCGAGAAGTGGGGCTCGACCACCATCCAGGGCGGCAGGTACGTCGTCCAGAACAACAACTGGGGCGACGACACCACCCAGTGCATCGACGTCACCGACACCGGCTTCACGGTGACGCAGGCCGTGCACGACAAGCCGCAGAATGGCGCCCCAGGCTCCTACCCGAGCGTCTTCGCGGGCTGCCACTACGCGGTCTGCTCCACCGGCAGCGGCCTGCCGATGCAGGCGAGCGACGCCCGGTTCGCCGGCGTGCGGACCAACGTGACCTTCAGGTATCCGAGCTCCGGCGTGTACGACGCCGCCTACGACCTGTGGTTCGACCCCACGCCCCGCACCGACGGGCAGAACACCGGCGCGGAGCTGATGATCTGGCTGCACCGCACCGGCTCCGTCCAGCCCGTCGGCTCGCGGGTGGCCACGGTCAACCTGGCGGGCGGCACGTGGGACGTGTGGTTCGGCAACATCGGCTGGAACGTCGTCTCCTACGTCCGGACCGCGCCCGCCACCTCGATCGACTTCGCCGTGGACACCTTCTACGGCGACGCTGTCAGCCGCGGCTACGCCCAGCGGTCCTGGTACCTGACCAGTGTCCAGGCCGGGTTCGAGCCATGGGTCGGCGGCGTCGGTCTCGCCGTCGACACCTTCGGCTACAGCACCGGCGGAGTCCCGGGCGACACCACCCCGCCGAGCGCGCCGGGCGGTCTGGCCGCTTCGTGGGTGACGGCGAGTGGGGTGGGTTTGTCGTGGTCGGCGTCGTCGGACGATGTGGGCGTGGTGGGTTATGACGTGTTGCGTGCCGGTGTGTCGGGGGCGTTCGCAGTGGTGGGGTCGTCGGGTTCGACGTCGTTCGGTGATGCGGGGTTGTCGGCGAATACGACGTATCGCTATCAGGTGCGGGCGCGGGACGCGGCGGGCAACGTCTCGGCGGTGTCCAACACGGTCACGGTGACCACGACCGGAGGCGGCGGCGGAGGCGGCTGCACGGCCGCCTACACCCAGACGGGCAGCTGGGGTGGCGGCTTCCAGGGCCAGGTCATCGTGACCAACGCCGGCGCCACGGCCACGACCGGCTGGCGGGTGACGCTGACGTTCGGCGGCGGCCAGACCGTCACCCAGGTCTGGAACGGCCGGACCAACCAGACGACCAGCCCCTACACGGTCACCAACGAGACCTACAACGGCGCTCTGGCACCCGGCGCGAGCACCACGTTCGGCTTCCTCGGCACCTGGACCGGCACGAACCCGGCACCCGCCGTATCGTGCGCCCGCACACCGTAGCCGTACGTCCGCTCAGTTCGGGACGACCCGGTTCGGGATGACTCAGGTCCGGACGTACTCAGCTCCGGACGACCACGGCGAGCTCGGCCAGCAACGCGTCGAGCTCGCCGTGCAGGCGAAGCTCGACGGCCCCTTCCCGCAACCGGTCGTCGAGCTTTCGCCGCAGGTCGGCGACCCCTTGGGGGGTGGTGCCGTTCGCCAGCGTCTGGCGCAGGTCCAGCGCCACGTCCGACCTGATCCGCTGAGCCCGCGCCGCCTCCGCCAGCTGGACGCGGAACCGGTCGAGCACCTCGGGGACGGCGCTCGCCGCGAGGGTGTTCCGCGGCGTGGACGATGCCAGCGGCGCCGGCGAGGCGGAGGGCGTGGACGAGGCGAGCGGCGCCGGCGAGGCCAGAGGCGTGGACGAGAGCAGCGGCGCCGGCGAGGCCAGGGGCGCCGAGGAGGGGAGCTCGGCGGCCGTGCGTCGCGGCTCGGGCAGCGCCGCCGGGCCCGCCGGGCGCCCCTGGTCGCCGACCGGCCCGGCCCACAGCATCGTCGCCGCCACCGTGCCCAGCGCCATCAGCGCCAGGCCGTGCCGCACCCGGTGCCGGAACCTGGCCCGGCCCAGCGTCTGCCCCAGCTGGTCGGCCACCTCGCGGGCGCTGGGCCGCCGCGAGGGCGCCGGGTCGAGGCAGCGCTGACAGAGCTCCGCCAGGTCACCCGGCACGCCCGGCGGCCGAGGGCAGGGCCCGGCTCTGCTCGCCGTCTCCAACTGCTCCCAGGTGGTCTCCGGGTACGGGGTCGCGCCGGTGAGCATCTGGAAGAACAGCACGCCCAGGGCGTACACGTCGACCGCCGGATGGGCCGGGGCGCCCGTGAGCCGCTCCGGCGCGACGTACGGCGGCGTGCCACGCTCGTCGTCGGGATCCCCGGCCAGCGCCGCGATCCCGAAGTCCAGGAGCTTCGGCCCGCCCTCGGTCAGCAGCACGTTCTCCGCCGAGACGTCCCGGTGCACGATGCCCTGCGCGTGCGCCGCCTCCAGCACGCGGGCGATCCGGGCGGTCGTGCCGGCGGCCTCGGTCCAGGACAGCGGCCCGCGCGTCAGCCGTTCCGCCAGCGGCTCCCCGTCCAGCAGCCGCAGCACCACGAAGGCCGCCACGCGGCCCCGCGCCGTCACCGTCTCGCCGTAGTCGTAGACCTCGATCGCGTCGGGATGGGACAGCCGGGCCGTCGTCCTGGCCTCCTTGCGGGCCAGCTCGCGCTGGTCCTGCAGCACCTTCACTGCGACGAGCCGGTCCAGGGACCGGTCGCGGGCCCGCCACAGCACCGACGTGCCGCCCGCGGCGATGAGGTCGAGCAGCACGTACCGGCGGGCCAGGACATCGCCCGGCTCATGCTGATTCACGGACGATCAGCTCCGCGGGCAGGACGGGGTTGACCGAGGAGGTGCCGGCCAGCAACAGCCGGGTGGCCAGCGCGGCGAGCTCCTCCACGGGCTGGCGGACGGTCGTCAGCGCCGGCACGGTCCGCCGCGCCACCGGCGCGTCGTCGAACCCGATCACCGCCACGTCGTCTGGCACCCTGCGCCCGGCCCGTCTCAGCGCGTGGATCGCCCCGGCCGCCATCAGGTCGGACGCCGCGAACACCGCGTCGAGCGCGGGCGCGCGCCGCAGCAGCCACTGCATCGCGTGCGTGCCCGACGGCATGCTGAAGTCGCCGTACGCCACGGGCACGTCGCCGATCCCGGCCCGCCGGAGCATGTGGACGAACCCTTCGAGCCGGTCCTGCGCGGCGGGCAGCGGCGGCGGCCCGGCGATCATGGCCACCGCCCGGCGCCCGCCGAGCAGCAGATGCTCGGCCGCCTGCCGGGCGCCGTCGTGGTTGTCGACGTCGGCGTACGGCAGTTTCACGTCGTCGGGCGGGCGGCCGATGCCGCGTACGGCGATGCCCGAGGTGGACAGCGTGATGGCCAGCGGATGCCGCTCCCGCGCGCCGATCAGCAGCACCCCGTCGGCGGCCCCGGCCAGCGCGGGCATGGCGCCGGGGCCGGCCGGAGGCACCGTCGTCACCATGAGCGGCACGCCGTGCTCCGCCAGCACCTCTCCGGCGGCCGACAGGAACCGCGCGTAGTAGGGGTCGGAGAACAGCCGGTGGAGGTGGTCACAGATCACCACGGCCACGCCGCCGGTCGTCCGCCTGGCGGGGGCGCCCCGGGGCGCCCGGTGGCGCACGTAGCCCAGACGTGACATCGCCTCGTAGACCTGGCGGCGGGTCGAGGTGCTGACCCTGACGGTGCCAGTCAATACGCGAGAGGCGGTCGCCGGGGATACACCGGCTGCCGCTGCCACCTGTGCGAGCGTGGGCAAATCGGTCACGATGCACCTCGCCCAAGATCTATTGGGAGCGCTCCCTAAACTACCAGCGTTTCGGCTTTGTTAACAGATGCAGTCATTATGCGACAAGTTGCATAATCAGCCGAGTAGCTTGCGAGCGGCCTGTTCGATCTCCTCCTCCGACAGCAGCACGTGATCGGCGGCGGCCCCCAGCGGAATGAAACTGTCGGCCGACGTCACCCGCGCGATCTGCCCAGTGAAGCCGGCGTCGACGAGCTCGGCCACGATGCCCTCCGAGACGCCGCCGGTGTGGCGGGTCTCGTCGGCGATCAGCACCTTGCCGGTCAGCTCGGCCGCCCGCAGCAGATCGTCGACCGGGAGCGGCGCCAGCCACCGCAGGTCGAGGACCCGGCAACTGTAGCCCTCCTGTGTCAACCGGACCGCGGCCCGCAGGCTCATCCGCAGCCCGTTGCCGAACGTCACGATCGTCAGGTCGCGGCCGTCGCCATAGGAGCGGGCGCGGCCGATCGGCACGTGGGTCTCCCGCCACCGCGCCGGCGGGGCGTACGGCGCCAGCCAGCCGCCGTCGCCCTCGTCGAACAGGTCACGCGTGTGGTAGAGCGCGATCGGCTCCAGGAACACGCACACCGACCCCTCGGTGCGGGCGGCGGCCAGGCAGGTGCGCAGCATGGCCGACGCGTCGTCGGGGCGCGACGGCGAGGCGATGACCAGGCCGGGGATGTCGCGCAGCGCGCCGACCGCGTTGTCGTTGTGGAAGTGGCCGCCGAACCCCTTCTGGTAGCCGTAGCCGGCGACCCGGACCACCAGCGGGTTGACGTATGCGCCCTGGGAGAAGAACGACAGCGTCGCGGCCTCGCCACGGATCTGGTCGAGCGCGTTGTGCAGGTAGGCGAGGTACTGGATCTCGGGCACCGGCAGCAGCCCGGACACCCCGCCGCCCAGCGCCAGCCCGAGGACGGTCTGCTCGTCGAGGAGCGTGTCGAAGACCCGGCCGCCACCGAAGCGTTTCTGCAGGCCCCGGGTCACGCCGTAGACGCCGCCCTTGCGGCCGACATCCTCGCCGAAGACCATCATCTCGGGGTAGACGGCGAGCGCGTCGGCGAGCGTGCGGTTGATCGACTGGGACAGCGTCAACGGCCGCTCCGTCTCGGGCAGCGCCCCGGCGAACGCCCGCTCCCTGACCGTGCTCTCGGCGGCCACCGGGCTGATCTTGGCGATCATGTCGGCGCGGCGCGGCGCCAGCGGCTCCATGACCTCCTTGGCCGACCCCAGCCGTGGGGTGCGGGTGGTCTCCAGGGCGATGCGCAGCACGTGCTCGCGCGACAGCTCGTATCTCCTGAGCAACTCGTCAGGCGTGATCAGGCCGGCCTCGACGAGCAGGCGGGCGGAGGCGATGAGCGGGTCGCGTTCGAGGTCGGCGCGGATCTCCCGCTGGCCGCGGTAGGCGGCCTCGACGTCGGAGCCGGCGTGGCCCATCAGCCGGACCATGCTCAGGTGCAGGAACGCGGGGGAGCGGTGGGTGCGCACGTGATGGACCGCCCGCGTCGCCGCATCGTACGCGTCGGCCAGGTCGCAGCCATCGCCGGAGAAGTAGGCGATGCCGGGACGCCGTGCCGCCGACTCCACCCAGCCCTTGGGCGTGCGCACGCTGATGCCGAGGCCGTTGTCCTCGCACACGAACAGGATCGGCATCGCCTGACCCTGGTGGGTGGCGTAGGCGGCGGTGTTGAAGCCGGCCAGCGCGGTCGCGTGGTTGACCGAGGCGTCACCGAAGCTGCACACGGCGATCGCGTCGCCCGGCCAGGCCGCGGGGACGCCGAGCGCGCGGGCCCGCTCGATGGCGAAGGCCACGCCGACGGCGCGGGGCAGGTGGCTGGCGATCGTCGAGGTCTGCGGAATGATCGCCAGGTCGGGATGGCCGAACACCTTGTGCCGGCCGCCCGCGATCGGCTCCTCGGACGAGGCGGTCAGCCCCAGCAGGACGTCGCGGATGCCCTGCTCGGGCAGGCGCCCGGCCTGCTCGGACCGGGTCAGGTAGAAGGCGCCCGAACGGTAGTGCAGCAGCGCCGGGTCGTCCGGCCGGAGGGCGGCGGCCACGGCCGCGTTGCCCTCGTGCCCGGCCGAGCCGATCGTGTAGTGCCCCTGCTGCTGCTCGCGGAGCCAGCGGGCCGCGATGTCGAGGATGCGGCTGTCGAGCTGGCGCTGGAACAGCCTGCGGCACTGCTCGCCGGTCAGCGGACCGCCCTCGCGAAGGGGCTGCCCGGGATCTCGGGCCGCGCCCGCCTTGAGCGTCGCAACCGTCTGGGTGAAGTGAGTCTCAACAGTGTCGCGCGCCACAAAACCGATTATGTCTCCCTGGAGCGGTCCACGTCTGCCGGTCCGGGGTCACCGGTAAATTGGACCGATCCTATTGACAGCGATCAATAACAGCTTGTCAGATTTCTAAACCATTAGCGCGATTTATACGTCTACTGAGATAGATACGCGTGGCACCCTCAATGCCGCGTTGAAACCACTGGGGTCTCCACCAGAAAGGAACCCGCATGTTACGACGCATGCGCGCGGCCGCCCTCGTGCTGGCGATGGGCGCCGGGACACTCGTCCTGGCGACACCCGCGTCGGCCACGGCCAAAGCGCCGACCATCTCCCCCGTAGCCGTCAGTCCCGCATCGCCGATCGTCGTCTTCGACAAGCCGGTGACGGCGACGTTCTCGTTCACCACGAAGGACGCCGGCAAGGCCGAGCTCCAGCTCAAGCCGCCCGGCGCGAGCGTCGGCGGCCAGGTCGCGCTGACGCCGAAGCCGTTCGGTCAGTGGACCAAGTGGACCGGCACCAAGACCTTCGAGGCCGCGAACGCCGGCCAGTGGAGCTTCCTCGCCATCGCCCACGGCGACGGCGAGAAGTCCGTCAACGGCACGCTCGAGGTCCGCAAGGCACTCGACACCAAGATCGTCGACTTCGACGCCAACCCCGACCTGGTCGACAGAGGCGACCGGATCAGGGTCTCCGCCCGGCTCCTCGCCGACGGCAAGGGCTACGGCGGCAAGTCGGTGACGATCACCTTCCGCGCCAAGGGCACCGACGCCTACCGGCACGTCGCCAAGTCGACGACCGCGGCCAACGGCTGGTTCTCCGCCCACGTGAAGGCCGAGGCCACCGGCTGGTGGCGGGCCGAGTTCGGCGGCGACGCGTTCGCCAGGTCCTCCGTCAGCGACACCGACAGGGTCGACGTCAAGCGCCGCGACCGCGACAGCAGGATCGTCGGGTTCGACGCCCATCCCGAGCCGGTAGACAAGGGCGACAAGCTCACCTTCACCGGCGCCCTCCAGGCCGAGGGCTGGCGCTCGCTGCCCGGCCAGCGCGTGAACATCGTGTTCAAGGCGCCCGGAACCGACCGCTGGCAGTGGGTCGCCAGTGACGTGACCGGCCGCGACGGCCGCTTCTGGGCCTCCACCACGGCCGAGACCTCGGGCTGGTGGCGCGCGGAGTACGCCGGCACCAAGGGGATCAACGGCTCGGCCAGCGGCCCCGACTGGGTCCGCGTCGTCCAGCCCACCCCGCCGCCGGTGCAGGTCGACAAGGCCGACACCCGCCTGATCAAGTTCAACGCCTACCCGGAGCCGGTCAAGCGCGGCAAGTACGTGAAGTTCCGCGGCAAGCTGCAGGTCGACGACGAGGGCTCCTGGGAGGGCTACTCCGGCAAGGTGCGGCTCTACTTCAAGCCGGCCGGCTCGCACAAGTGGCAGTACGTGAAGTCGACCTGGTCCAACGACAGCGGCAAGGTCTACACCAAGGTCAAGGGCTGGAAGTCGGGCTGGTGGAAGCTCGTCTTCCGCGGTGACGACGACACCTGGGGCGACACCAGCCGCAGGGACTACGTCCGCGTCAAGCGGTAACCACCACCCAGCCGCGACATCGAGGCCCGGAGCGTGTCCGCTCCGGGCCTCACCCGCTCAGTTGACCCGGCTCCCGGGCGCCTGCGCGCCCAAGCCGACGAGCATCGCCTTGATCTCGGTCAAGCTCCCTTCGACCCGCTCGAACCGCTGGTCCATGGCCTCGAACCGCTGGTCGACCCGCTCGAACCGCTGGTCCATGGCCTCGAACCGCTGGTCGACCCGCTCGAATCGCTGGTCTATCGCCTCGAACCGCTGGTCCATGGCTTCGAACCGCTGGTCGACTTGCGCGAAGCCTGCCCGCATCTCCATCCGGACCTCTTCGATCCGTATGTCGATCTTCTTGTCGAGGGTGTCGATCTTGGCGAGGATGTTCTGCCCGACGTCGCTGACGCGGTCGTGCAGGGCGGTGAAGCGTTCGGCGATGCTCATGTCTGACACGCCACTCACTGTACGAGACTCGAGAGCCGCGACCCTGGTCTGGAGGTCACGAACCTGCACCTGGAGGTCAAGCATGTTCAATCCTTTCGGGGGGGTGTTGCACTTCGTGAACACTACCCTCCGCTGTCGAGTCGTCGCACTCCGTTTCCGAAAAGCTCTCACTCGGCCCGGCGGAACTGCGCGACCGCGAACATCAGCAGCACCCCGCCGAGCGCCGCCACCAGGCCGAGCTCCAGCGGCACCGGCACCTGGTAGCCGAACCACTGGACCCCGGGATTGAGCGCCGCGTTCACCTGGGCGGGGACGTCGAGGTGGGAGAAGACGGCCTGCCGCATCGGATCCACCGCGTACGTCATCGGGTTGATCACGGTCAGGAAGTGCAGCCACGACGGCAGGTTGGCCAGCGGGAACATCGCTCCCGACAGGAACACCATCGGCATGATCGCCATCTGCATCAGCCCGAAGAACGTCTGCATGTTCTTCATCCGGGCGGCCAGCAGCACCCCGAAGGCGGTGATCGTGAAGGCGGCCAGGAACATCTCGGCCAGCAGGGTGAGCATCAGCGCCGGCGAGTAGGGAATGCCCACGAGCCCGGCCATGGCCAGGATGATGACGCCCTGCCCGGTGGCCACCAGCGCGCCGCCGAGGCACTTGCCCACGACGATCGCCCCTCGTGAGACGGGGGCGACGAGCATCTCGCGCAGGAAGCCGAACTCGCGATCCCACACGATCGAGCCGGCGGAGAACATGCCGGTCATGATCACGGTCATCGAGATCATTCCGGGATACATGAACGTACGGAAGTCGACGCCCGGGATCGAGCCCTGCACCAGCGAGCCCAGCCCGGTGCCCATGACGAAGAGCCAGAGCACCGGCTGCAGCAGCATCGACAGCATGCGCGTCCGGTCGTTGACGAAGCGCAGCATCTCGCGATGGAGCACCACCTTGATCGCCCGGAGGTCGTGGCCCGTGCCGCGCGCGGGCGTCCGGACGGCGATCGCCTCTGTCGCCATCGTCATCGCCTCGCCATCGTGCGCATCCACGCCATCGTGTCGGCGCCGGACTCGGCGTCGCGGATGGTGGAGCCGGTGTAGGACATGAACACGTCGTCGAGCGAGGGCCGCGAGACGCTGACCGAGGTGATCGGCATGCCGAGCTCGGCGAACAGCCGGGGCACGAACTCCTCGCCCGAGGCCACGGCGAACGTCACCGCGCCCTCGTGCACGGCCGCGTCGAGGCCGAACCTCTCCCGGAGCGCCTCGATCGCGCGCGCGTCGTCACCGGTATGGATCTGCACCCGGTCCTTGCCGACGCTGGCCTTCAGTGCCTCCGGCGAGTCGATGACGACGATCTCGCCGTGGTCGATGATCGCGATCCGGTCGCAGTACTCGGCCTCGTCCATGTAGTGCGTGGTCATGAAGATCGTGATGTCCTCCATGCGCCGCAACTGGTTGATGTAGCCCCAGATGGCCGAGCGGGTCTGCGGGTCGAGCCCGACGGTCGGCTCGTCCAGGAACAGCACCCGGGGTGAGTGGAGCAGGCCGCGGGCGATCTCCAGGCGCCGCTTCATGCCGCCGGAGAACGTCATGACCTTGGCGTCCTTGCGGTCCCAGAGCGCGACCATCTCCATGACCTGCCGGATCCGGTCGCCTACGACGCTCTTGGGCACGCCGTACAGCTCCGCATGGAAGCGCAGGTTCTGCTCGGCGCTCAGGTAGCCGTCGAGGGTCGGGTCCTGGAAGACCAGGCCGATGTTGCGGCGGACGTCGTCGCGCTGGCGGACGACGTCGTAGCCGGCGACGGTGGCGCTGCCGCCCGTGGGGTTGACCAGCGTGCACAGCATGCTGATCGTGGTGGTCTTGCCGGCGCCGTTGGGGCCGAGGAAGCCGAACACCTCGCCGGGCGGCACCTCGAAGTCGACGCCCTTGACGGCCTCCACCTTTCCGTAGGTCTTGGATAACTTCCGTACGGCCACCGCCGTCTGGTCGGGCATCAGTCCTCCGCCAGGATCTGGAAAACGGATCTGCGTGTCTGCCTGAGCAACTGCTTGGCCGCGACGACCTGGCGGTCGTTGGCCGTGCGTGTCAGATGGATGAACGCCTCGTTGAGCTGGGCCCACAGCAGGCGCAGCTCGTGGCGGTCCTCGGGGATCGTGCGGGCCACCTCGTCCCAGGGGGCCTCGGCGCCGAGCTGCCGTTCGGCCTGCGCGCGGCCCTGCCCGGTCAGCCGGTAGGTGCGGGTGCCGCCGGACTCGTCGCCGGTCACCAGCCCCTCGTCCTCCAACTGCTGGAGCGCGGGATAGACCGAGCCGGGGCTCGGCCGCCACACGCCGCGGCTGCGGGCCTCGATGTCCTGGATCATCTGGTAGCCGTTCTTCGGCTCCTCGGCGAGCAGGATCAGCAGCGCCGCCCGCACGTCGCCTCGCCGGACCCGGGGCGCGTCGCCCTCCCAGGCCACAGGGGGGAGAGGCGGCACGAGGGGCATGGGCGGCACGGGAGGGAAGGGCGCCGGCGGAACGGTCGCGCCGTGGGGGGCCGGCGGGAAGCCCGGATGATCGTCCCAAGCGTGCATGAATAACACCTCCAACTATCGAGATACCTTGACGATATATCTAGATAGTTGAGCCAGCAAGGCGTTTTCGGTGAACGTGGAGAGTGTTAGCGGACGTTAACCGCGGCATCGACGGCGGCTCGCGCCATCGCGCGTAGCAGGGGCCGCATGGCCTCGGGCGGCAGCTCGCCGGCGCTGTGCGGGGTGGAGTTGAGCAGGCCGAAGACGGCGTGCGTGGCCGCGCGCAGCCGCGCCGCCGGGCACGACGGGTGCAGCTCGGCCAGCACGGTCACCCACTCCTCGACGTAGAGCCGCTGCAGCCTCCTGATCTGCCGCCGCGCGGGCTCGGGCACGTTGCCCAGCTCGCGGTCGTGCACGGTGATCAGCGCGGGCTGCTCGAGGGCGAACGTGATCTGCGTGTCGAGTAGCGCGTCGAGCGTCTCGCCCGGCCCGCCGGACGCGGTCACGACGGCGACCGCCGACTCGCGCAGCCGCGAGCTGATGCCGAGCAGCATCTCGGCGAGCAGTGCCTCCTTGCCGCTGAAGTGCCGGTAGAGCGCGGGGCCGGAGACGCCGACCGCCCCTCCGATGTCCTCGATCGAGACGCCGTGGAAGCCGCGGGCGGCGAACAGTCTCGCGGCGGCGTCGAGGATTTCGGTGCGCCGGTTGCCGCGATTGCGGGTAGGTGTCCGGGCAGTCGTCACGTCTCACATGCTAGACGGTTTCGTTAATGATGACTAACATCTCGCACATGACGAAAGGGGAGTCATGAGCGATTGGCCGGTGCTGCAGTCGTCCGCCGACTCCG
This sequence comes from Nonomuraea sp. CX421, assembly GCF_059358955.1. NCBI lineage: Bacteria > Bacillati > Actinomycetota > Actinomycetes > Streptosporangiales > Streptosporangiaceae > Nonomuraea > Nonomuraea sp. CX421. Next base: position 15,633 of record NZ_JCADBK010000020.1, read on the forward strand.
GCGGCGAGCTCTTCAAGCGCAACGCCGAGCTCAACGAGCGGCTGGCCGCCGAGTTGCTGGAGCGGCTCACCGTGGCGGCCCTGGGCGGTCCCGAGCGATCGCGGCGGCGGCACGTCGAGCGCGGCAAGCTGCTGCCGCGTGACCGCGTCGACGGCCTGCTCGACCCCGGCTCCCGCTTCCTGGAGCTGTCCCCGCTCGCGGCCGGCGGTCTCTACGACGACCAGGCGCCCGCCGCCGGCATCATCACCGGCGTCGGCCGGGTCGCCGGGCGTGAGTGCGTGATCGTGGCCAACGACGCCACCGTCAAGGGCGGCACCTACTATCCGATCACCGTCAAGAAGCACCTGCGCGCGCAGGAGGTGGCGCTGCACAACCGGCTGCCGTGCGTCTACCTCGTCGACTCCGGCGGCGCGTTCCTGCCCCGGCAGGACGAGGTGTTCCCCGACCGCGAGCACTTCGGCCGGATCTTCTACAACCAGGCCACGATGTCCGCGCGGGGCATCCCGCAGATCGCCGCCGTCCTCGGATCCTGTACGGCCGGCGGCGCGTACGTGCCGGCCATGAGCGACGAGGCGGTCATCGTGCGCGGCCAGGGCACGATCTTCCTCGGCGGCCCGCCGCTGGTGAAGGCCGCCACCGGCGAGGAGGTCACGGCCGAGGAGCTGGGCGGCGGCGACCTGCACTCCCGGGTCAGCGGCGTCACCGACCACCTGGCCGAGGACGACGCCCACGCGCTGGCCATCGTCCGCGACATCGTCTCCACGCTGGCGCCCCGGGCCGAGCGGCCGTGGCACACCCTCCCGCCGGAGGAGCCCGCGTACGACCCGCGCGACCTCTACGGCATCGTGCCCGCCGACACCCGCCAGCCCTACGACGTGCGCGAGGTCATCGCCCGGCTCGTCGACGGGTCGCGGTTCCTGGAGTTCAAGGCCGAGTACGGCGCCACCCTGGTCACCGGCTTCGCCCACCTGCACGGCCACCCGGTCGGGATCGTCGCCAACAACGGCATCCTGTTCAGCGAGTCGGCGATGAAGGGGGCCCACTTCATCGAGCTGTGCGACCAGCGGAAGATCCCGCTGGTGTTCCTGCAGAACATCAGCGGGTTCATGGTCGGCAAGGCGTACGAGGCGGGTGGCATCGCCAAGCACGGCGCCAAGATGGTCACGGCGGTCTCGTGCGCGCGGGTGCCGAAGTTCACCGTGGTGATCGGCGGGTCGTTCGGCGCGGGCAACTACGCCATGGCCGGGCGCGCCTACTCGCCCCGGTTCCTGTGGATGTGGCCCAACGCCCGCATCTCGGTCATGGGCGGCGAGCAGGCCGCCAACGTGCTCACCACCGTGGGCGACGCCGACGCCGACGCGATCCGGGCCCAGTACGAGCACCAGGGCAACCCCTACTACTCCACCGCCAGGCTCTGGGACGACGGCGTGATCGATCCTCTCGACACCCGTACCGTCCTTGGCCTGGCCCTCTCCGCGGCGGCCAACGCCCCGCTCGACCCCGTCGCCTACGGCGTCTTCAGGATCTGATCGCATGACTCCTTCGCCGCACATGTTCGACCGGGTGCTCATCGCCAACCGGGGTGAGATCGCGGTCCGGATCATTCGCACGCTGCGCCGGCTCGGCGTCACCTCGGTGGCCGTCCACACCGCGTCGGACGCGGGCGCGCGCCACGTTCTCGACGCCGACATAGCCCTCCAGGTCCCGAAATATCTGGACATGGGGGCGATCGTGGCGGCGGCCGTCGAGTCCGGCGCCCAGGCCGTACATCCCGGATACGGCTTCCTCGCCGAGAACGCCGAGTTCGCCCGCCGCTGCGCCGAGGCAGGGCTGGTCTTCGTCGGCCCGCCGCCCGAGGCGATCGACGCCATGGGCGACAAGATCCGCGCCAAGGCCACCGTGTCGGCCGCCGGGGTCCCCGTGGTGCCGGGCGGCGCCGAGCCGGACGACGAGCTGACCGCCTGGGCCGACTTCCCCGCGCTGATCAAGCCGTCGGCGGGAGGTGGCGGTAAGGGCATGGTGCTGGTCAGGTCCGCCGCCGAGCTGCCCGAGGCGCTGGAGTCCGCCCGCCGTACGGCCCGCGCGGCGTTCGGCGACGGCACCCTGCTGATCGAACGCTACGTCGAGAACCCACGCCACATCGAGATCCAGGTGCTGGCCGACACCCACGGCAACGTCCTGCACCTGGGCGAACGCGAGTGCAGCCTGCAACGACGGCACCAGAAGATCGTCGAGGAGGCGCCGTCCCCGTTCGTGGACCCGGCGATGCGCGACCGGATGGGCACGGCCGCGGTGGAGGCCGCCCGCGCGGTGGGCTACGTCGGGGCCGGCACTGTCGAGTTCATCGTCGACGGCACGACCGGCGAGCACCACTTCATGGAGATGAACACCCGTCTCCAGGTGGAGCACCCGGTCACCGAGCTGGTCACGGGCCTCGACCTGGTCGAGCTCCAGCTCCGGGTGGCCGCCGGCGAGCCGCTGCCGCTCACCCAGGATCAGGTACGCCTCGACGGCCACGCCGTGGAGGCCCGCGTCTACGCCGAGGACCCCGCCCGTGGCTTCCTGCCCACCGGCGGCCCGGTCCTCGCGCTGCGCGAGCCCGAGGAGGTCCGGGTCGACTCCGGGTTGGCGGAGGGCGGGGTCGTGGGCAGTGAGTTCGACCCGATGCTGGCCAAGGTCGTGGCCTGGGCGCCCGACCGGGAGGCCGCGCTGCGGCGGCTCGACCGAGCACTCGGCGAGACCGTGATCCTCGGCGTCACCACCAACATCCCGTTCCTGCGCGCCCTGGTCACGCACCCGGCGGTCCGGGCGGGCCGGCTCGACACCGGGCTGGTCGAGCGGATCCTGCCCGACCTGCTGCCGTCGGCCGGAGTGCCCGCCGAGGTGCTGGCCGCCGCCGCGCTCGTCTTCCACGCCAGGCCGCAGGGCGGTGATCCGTGGGACGCCACCGACGGCTGGCGGGTCGGCCGGCCCGCCTGGACGACCTGGCGGCTGGAGGCCCGCGGCGGGCTGCACGCCGTCCAGGTCCGCGGCCTGCCGGAGCGGGCGGCCGAAGTACGTCCCCACGACCTGCCCGGCGTCCCCGGCTCGTCCGGCGCGGACGCCGAGGGGGTCGTTCCGGAGGGCGCCGGCGGCGGGCGGGGCGTCCCGGCCCGGATCAGGCGCCACGGCGACACCCTGACCGTCACGCTCGGCGGCCGTGCCGAGCACTACGCCCACGTCCGCCACGGCGACACGCTCTGGCTCGGCAGGGGCGGCGCGGCCTGGGCCGTCACCCGCCACCGCATCGGCGATCCGGGCGACCGGCCCGGCGCGGCCGGGGCCGGCGACGGCGTGGTCAGGAGCCCGATGCCGGGCACCGTCCTGGTGGTCAAGGCCCAGCAGGGCGAGCGGGTCGGCGCGGGCCAGCCGCTGCTGATCGTGGAGGCCATGAAGATGGAGCACACCGTGACGGCCCCCCTCGACGGCCTGGTCGCCGAGCTGCGCGCGCAGGCGGGCCAGCCGGTCGACATGGACGCAGTCCTGGCCGTGATCACACCCGAGGAGGCGTGATGAGCGTGCCGTACCCGATGGCGGGTCTTCCTCGGCACGTCACCGTCTACGAGGTCGGGCCCCGTGACGGGCTGCAGAACGAGTCCGCGATCATCCCCGTCGAGGTGAAGGCGGAGTTCATCGGCCGCCTCGCCGATGCCGGGCACAAGGTGATCGAGGCGACCAGTTTCGTCCACCCGAGATGGGTCCCGCAGCTGGCCGACGCCGAGGACCTGCTGACCGGGCTCGACCGGCGGCCGGGGATCCGCTACCCGGTGCTCGTGCCCAACGAGCGCGGTCTCGACCGGGCCCTGGCCCACGGTGTCGAGGAGATCGCCGTGTTCGCCAGCGCCACCGAGACGTTCGCCGCCAAGAACCTCAACCGCGGCCTGGAGAGCCAGTTCGACATGTTCGAGCCGGTCATCGCCAGGGCGCTGGAGCACGGCGTCAAGGTGCGCGCGTACGTCTCCATGTGCTTCGGCGACCCCTGGGAGGGGCACACGCCCATCGCGCAGGTCGTCGCGGTCGGCGAGCGGCTGCTCGGGCTCGGCTGCCACGAGCTGTCGCTCGGCGACACCATCGGCGTCGGCACGCCCGGTCACGTGACCGCCCTGATCGAGGCGTTCCGCGACCCCGACCGGCTGGCCGTGCACTTCCACGACACGTACGGCCAGGCGCTCGGCAACACGCTGGCCGCGCTCAGGGCCGGCGTCACCACCGTCGACGCCTCCACGGGCGGCATCGGCGGCTGCCCCTACGCCGAGTCGGCCACCGGCAACCTCGCCACCGAAGACCTCGTCTGGATGCTGCGCGGCCTGGGCATCGAGACCGGCCTCGACCTCGGCAAGCTCGTGGCCACCAGCACCTGGCTGGCCGAGCGGCTCGGCCGCCCCAGCCCCTCCCGCGTCGTCCAGGCCCTGTCGAAAGGCTGACACCCATGTTCACCAGCGAGCTCAGCAGCGAGTACGAAGAGCTGCGCAAGACCGTCGAGGCGTTCGCCCGTGACGTCGTCGCCCCGGTGATCGGCGACTACTACGAGCGCGAGGAGTTCCCGTACGACATCGTGCGGCAGATGGGCGCGATGGGCCTGTTCGGGCTGCCCATCCCCGAGGAGTACGGCGGGATGGGCGGCGACTCCTTCGCCCTCTGCCTGGCCCTGGAGGAGCTGGCCCGCGTCGACTCCAGCGTGTCGATCACCGTGGAGGCCGCGGTGTCGCTGGGCGCGATGCCCATCTACCGCTACGGCACGCCGGCCCAGCGCGCGGAGTGGCTGCCCCGGCTGACCTCGGGCGAGATGCTCGGCGCGTTCGGACTGACCGAGCCCGGCGGCGGCTCCGACGTGCCGGGCGGCATGCGCACCACGGCCGTGCTGGACGGCGACGAATGGGTGATCAACGGCACGAAGGCGTTCATCACCAACTCCGGCACCGACATCACCGGCCTCGTGGCCGTCGCCGCCCTCACCGGCGAGCGGGAGATCTCCACGATCCTCGTGCCGAGCGGCACCCCGGGGTTCACCGTGTCGAAGAAGTACTCCAAGGTCGGCTGGAACGCCTCCGACACCCGTGAGCTGTCGTTCTCCGACTGCCGCGTGCCCGCCGTCAACCTGCTCGGCGAGCGCGGCCGGGGCTACGCGCAGTTCCTGCGCACCCTCGACGAGGGCCGCGTCGCCATCGCCGCCGTCGGCGTCGGGCTCGCGCAGGGCTGCGTCGACGAGTGCCTGCGCTACGTCAGGGACAGAAAGGCGTTCGGCCACCCGATCGGCCACTACCAGGCCATCCAGTTCAAGATCGCCGACATGGAGGCCCGCGCCCACACCGCCCGCCTGGCCTACTACCACGCGGCGGCGAAGATGCTGGCCGGGGTGCCGTTCAAGAAGGAGGCGGCGATCGCCAAGCTGGTCTCGTCCAACGCGGCCATGGACAACTCCCGCGACGCCACGCAGATCTTCGGCGGCTACGGCTTCATGAACGAGTTCCCGGTCGGCCGCTTCTACCGCGACGCCAAGATCCTGGAGATCGGCGAGGGCACCAGCGAGGTCCAGCGCATGCTCATCGCCCGTCAGCTCGGCCTCGGCGACCTCTGACCCGCGCCGCGAGGGGTGCGGTCAGTCCGCGGCTCCGCCCGGCTGAGGCGACTCGAGACGGGCCAGTTCGTCCTCCGTGAGCCGCAGCGCACCGGCGGCCACGTTGGCGACCAGGTGATCCGGATTGCCGGTGCCCGGGATGGCCAGCACGTGCGGCCCGCGCCGCAGCGTCCACGCCAGCCGGACCTGCGCCGGCGTGACGCCGTGGGCGCGGGCGACGGCGAGAACCTCCTCACTGTCGGTGCCATTCGCGCCCGCCGCGCCTCCTTCGCCGGCGATCGCGAAGAAGGGCACGAACGCGATGCCCTGCTCGCCGCACGCCTGGAGGAAGTCGTCATCGCCGGCGCTGCGGGAGTCGAGGCCGTACCGGTTCTGCACGCAGACCACCGGCGCGATGGCCCGCGCCTCCGCGAGCTGCTCCTGGCCGGCGTTGGAGATGCCCAAATGCCGGATCAGCCCGGCCTCGCGCAGGTCGGCCAGCGCGCCGAAATGTTCGGCGATCGGGCCGGGACCGCTGAGGCGCAGGTTCACCACGTCGAGGTGGTCACGACCGAGTTGACGCAGGTTCTCCTCGACCTGGCCGCGCAATTGCTCTGGCGCGGCCCAGGGCAGCCAGGCCCCCGAAGGATCCCGGCTCGGGCCGACCTTGGTGGCGATGACCAGATCGTCCGGGTACGGGGCCAGCGCGCGATTGATCAGCTCGTTCGCGGAACGCAGCCGGGAGAAGTAGAACGCGGCGGTGTCGATGTGGTTGACGCCGAGCTCGATCGCGCGCCGCAGCACCCTGATCGACCGGTCGCGATCGCTCGGCGTGCCGAGGTCGAAGGCGGCGCTGCCGGTCAGGCGCATCGCGCCGAAGCCGATCCGGTTGACGGTCAGGTCGCCGAGCTCCCAGGTGCCTGCAGCCGCCGCATTGATCGTCTCTGAGGTCATCGCAACTCCTGCGTGTGAAGATTCGGGGTGGGAATGGCCGAAACGGTCAGTCACTGAGCTTGGCGGCGATCGCCGTGGCCATCTCCAGCGCGCCCTTGGTGAGCCTGCCCGACGGGTCCTCGGGGACACGCCGCTGGTAGACCACCTGGATCACGGCGTTGCTGACCCGTACGCCGACGGTCGCGGTGGTCGGGCCGTTGCCGGTGCCGCCGGGCATGGTGAAACGGGTGGTCCAGGAGGAGTCGCCGACGGGCGGGTCGGCGGGGGTGGAGTCGCGGGCCAGCAGTATGGCCTCCCGCCGCTGCGCCACGTGCTGTTCATGCGCCGCCGCCACATCGCCCGGGAAGACCTTCACGTACACCCTGAGCTGGAACGACATGTTGTCCGGCAGGGAGGCTCCCCGGGGCAGCGTGGACCATTCGCACTCGTCCGCCCGGATCTGCGACTTGTCGTCGGGATAGAGCGTGAGTTTCTTGACCAGGTCCTCGTCGGCCAGCGCGCACGGGTCGGCCTCCTTCGTGATCGTGGCCGGGCCGGTCGGGACGGGTTCGCTCGTCGGGGACTGCTCGCTCGGCGACGGATCGGGCGCGGCCGTCGCCGCCTGTGACGGCGGCGTCGCGACCGGAGTGGCCGAGCGAGCCGGCTCGGGCTCGCGGGTGAGCAGGAACACGACGGTGAACAGCATGAGCACGACGACGGTCATGGCCGTGCCCAGGATGACGGGCGTCACCCGCAGCCCCGGCCGGGACTGCTGGGTGGGAGCGGTGCGCTGCACGGCCACGGTCGGGGACTGGTCTCGCTGGTTGGGGTTCATGAAGCCTTCTGGAGGGTGTCGGCCACCGCGCGGGCGGTCGTGACTGCGGTGTCGCGGAGTTCCTCGGTCACCTTCGTACGCTTGGGATGGCTGACCTCGATCTGGACGATCACGTTGCTGACGCGCATCCAGACGGTGGTGGTCGAGGTGGTGGTGATGCCCGCCTCCTTGTCCTGGGTGGCGGCCTCGTCGCCCGCGGACACGCGCCTGGTGCGGCCGACCGTCACGGTCTGCGCGCTGCCGGCGGCCGCGTCGCGGGACTTCACCGTCTGGGCGAACGTCCGCCTGGCCGCCGCGACCTCGTCCGCGCGTTTGACCTTGAGGGTGATCGAGGTGCTCTCGAGCAGGCCGAGCGAGCCGACGGACCAGTAGCACTCGCTCTCGTCGTACATGCGGGGCTGGCGGGAGCGGGAGCCGGGGAGGATGTCCTCGGCCTGGTCCTCGTCGAGCAGCTTGCAGGCCCTGGGTGGCTCGGCGAACCTGCCGTCGCCCCTGGCGGCCGGCGACGGGGAGGCCGTGGTGGTGGCCGGCGGCGGGGTGGCCGGCCCGGCCGACACGATGGCGGGGGAGGGGGGCGTGGTGGCTGTGGTGGTGGCCGTCCTGGCGGAGGGCGATCCGGTGCCGCTGAGCAGGACGACCGCCGTGACCGTGGCCGCCGTACCGGCTGCCAGGCCGCCGAACAGCAGGCCGGTATGTCGCGGGCGGGCCCGCACCGGAACCGTGACAGCGGCTGCCTCGCGAGGGCGGCGGCCGGGCAGCGGCGTGGCCAGCGTCCGCAGGTGCGCCGCGACCGCGTGCGGGTGCGGCCGGGCGGCCGGGTTCTTGTCGAGCATGGCCAGCAGCAGCCCGCTGAGCGGGCCCGCGTTGACCGGTGGCGGCGGTGGCTGGGTGAGCACGGCCGCGATGACCGCCATCGTCGAGTCGCGGTCGAACGGCTGCCTGCCCTCGGCGGCCAGGTAGAGGGCCGCCGCCAGCGACCACAGGTCGGCGGCCGGGCCGGCCGGCTCGGCCCGCAGGTGCTCGGGCGCGACGTAGCCGGGAGACCCGGGGACGTGCCCGGAGGCCGCGTGGGCGGCGGGCACGTCGGCGGTGTGCGCGGCGATGCCGAAGTCGGTCAGCACCACCTCACCGGCGTCGGTGATCATGATGTTGCCCGGTTTGACGTCCCGGTGCAGGATGCCCCGGCGGTGCGCGGCCTCCAGCGCGTCGAGCACCCGCAGGCCCACCGTGGCCACCTGGCCGACCGGCAGCGGGCCCTGTGCCTTGACCAGGTCGCCCAGCGAGCGGCCGGCGAGCAGGTCCATGATGATCCACGGCTGCCCGTTCTCGGAGATCACGTCGTGCACGGTGATGATCGAGGGATGGCTGAGCGACGCCGCCGCGCGGGCCTCACGCAGCGTGTCGACCAGCGCCTGACCCCGGTCCTCGCCCGGCGGCAGGCGTACCTCCTTGACCGCGACCTCACGGTGCAGCAGCTCGTCGCGGGCCCGCCACACCGTGCCCGCGCCGCCCGCGCCGAGCGGCGCGAGCAGCCGGTAGCGTCCGGCGATCATCCTCATGGCGTCAGGAGGCCTTGGCGTCGAGGCCGGCCACGAGCCACTTGGCGGCCTGGGCGGCCTTGTCCCGCAGGGCGGGGTCCTTGGCCACGTCGCGGGTGAACCGGAACTCGCCCACCATGTTGCCGGTGCGGAACATCACCTGGACCTCGAACTCCTTGCCCCTGCCGAACCGGGTCTTGGTCACCTCGTAGGCGATCGCCTCGTCCCCGGCGCCGGAGATCTCGAAGACCTCGCCCTGCGTCTCGCCGGAGCCGCCCCTGCCCGCCTTTTCCTCGGCGGCCTTCCTGGCCCCGGCCACGTGCTCGTGGGCCAGGGTGCTCTCGTAGCCGTCGCCCTGCTGCGGATAGAGCCAGAGCGTGAGGTAGAGACCCAGCTCCTTGCCCTTCGCGGGCAGCCCGGTGGTGCCCCAGGTGCACCTGAAGGACGGATCGAGCGACGAGGTGATGTACGGGCCGACCAGCTGGGTGGCCTGCTGCCTGCTGAGCAGCACGCAGGGCCGCGGCATCTTGGAGAACTTGCCGGGCGGCAGCGTGGCGGCCGGGGAGGCACTGGGAGCGGGTGACTCGGTGGTAACGGCACCGGTCGGGTCGCCGGTAGGGGCGTCGGTGGGGTCGCCGGTTCGCGGGCTCGCCGTCGGTGCCGCCACCGTCGGCTTCGGCTCCGCCCGGGTGGCGGACGACGACGTGGTCAGGATGAGCGTGACGGCGGCCACGAACGCCACCACCACGGCGGCGGCCGAGCCGAACGCGGCCGCGCGCGGCACCACCCACGCGGCCGCGGGCGAACTCACGGTGGCCACCGGCTGCCCGGTCGCCTTCTCCAGCAGCCGGCGGACCGTGCGCGCGTCGGGCCGGTGCGCCGGGTCCTTCGCGAGCAGGGCCATCAGCAACGGGGCGAGCGCGCCCGCCCGTCGCGGCGGCGCGGGCGGCTCGGTCATCACCGCGCCCAGCGTGGCCATCGCGGTGTTGCGCTGGAACGGCTGCGCCCCCTCGACCGCCGCGTAGATCGTCGCCCCGAGCGAGAACAGGTCGGACGGAGGGCCGGGCACGAGGCCGTCCGTCAGGCACTCCGGCGCGGCGAACCCGGCCGTGCCCACCGGCGCGGCGCCCTGCTGGGCCGTGCCGGCGGGGGCGGCGATGCCGAAGTCGGACAGCAGGACACGCCCGTCGTCGGCGAGCAGCACGTTGCCCGGTTTGACGTCGCGGTGCAGCAACCCCCGCGCGTGGGCGGAGGCCAGCGCCGACAGCACGAAGAGCCCCACCGAGGCCGCCCACGCCGGCGACATCGGCCCGCCCGTCTTGACGACCTGGTCGAGCGACCGGCCACGGACCAGCTCCATCACGATCCACGGCTCGCCGCCGTCCTCGACCACGTCGTGCACGGCGACCACGGCGGGATGGCGGATCCCGGCCGCCGTGCGAGCCTCGTGGAGCAGGCGATGGCGCAGCGCGGCCTGGTCGCCGGGGGAGAGGCCGGTCGGGAGCAGCACCTGCTTGACGGCCACCTCCCGGCCGATGGTGACGTCACGCGCGCGCCAGACGATGCCCATGCCGCCCCGGCCCAGTTGGTCGAGCAGCTCGTAGCGGCCGCCCACGAGTCGTGGTTGGTTCATTGCCTCACTCCTGGCCGTCTAGTGCTTTGGCGAGTCGCCGCGCGGCGTCGCGCGTCGCCGCGCGCAGTGCGGCGTCCTTGCCGATCTTGTCGGCGTTGACGTGGCTGACCTCGACGTTGATGTTGCTCAGCCGGAAGACCAGCGTGATGTGCTCGGGATGCCCGTCGGGGTTGACGAGTTCGTAACTGAACGCCTCGTCGCCGATCCCCTTCAGATCTTGTACGTTGCGGCGGGGCTGCGTGATGGGTTTGGCCAGACCGATCTCCGGCCAGCTCCAGGTGATCCTGGAGCCCTCCCCGCCGCGGCTGTTGCGGGAGTTGGCGTACTGCTCCTCGGCGTCCTCGACGGCCCCGCTCCACTGGTCGGGGAGCTGGCTGTTGGACAGCACCCTGACCTGGAGTCCCTTGCCGCGGGTCGTCCACTCGCAGGAGTCAGCGCCGCTCTTGCCCTCGCCCGTGCCCGGGACGAACCGCCCGGCCTGGCGGGTCGTGAGCAGGGTGCAGAGGTTGACCGCCGCGGTGAACCTGGCGGTCTTCTCGGGTTCCGGCGTGGGTGCCGTGGTCGTCTCCGCCGGGGTCGGCGCGCTCGTCGGGGCGGTCGTCGGGGCCGCGGCCGGTGTGGACGCCTGCCGGGGCGCCGGTGGCTGCTGGTCCGGCCGCAGGGCGACGAACGCGACGGCCGCCGCAGCGGCCACGACCACCACCGCGCCGGCCAGGATCGGCGCCCGGCCGGTCCGCCTGGCGGGCGCGAGCGGGGCCAGCGCCTGCCCGCCCTCCGCGACGCGCCGCAGCATCTGCTCCGCGGCCTGCGGGTCCGGCCTCTGGTACGGCTCGCGGGCCATCATCGCCATCAGCACGGGGCCGAGATGACCGGCCCGCTGCGGTGGCCTCGGCGGCAGGGTGAGCGCGTCACGCAGCACCGACAGGGGAGAGGTGCCGGTGTAGGGCGCCTGGCCCTCGACGGCGGCGTAGAGCGTGGCCGCCAGGGACCACAGATCGGACTCGGGCCCGCCGCGTTCGCCGCGCAGCCGTTCGGGCGCGATGAACCCGGGCGAGCCGATCAGCAGGCCCGACTCCGTGATCGTCGCCTGGTCCTCCAGGCGGGCGATGCCGAAGTCGGTGAGGATGACGCGGCCGTCGTCGCTCAGGTACACGTTGGCCGGTTTGACGTCACGGTGCTGGATGCCGCGCGCGTGCGCGACCGAGAGCGCCTCCAGGACCCGCACACCGAGCCCCGCGACGCGCTCGGGCGCCCAGGGCCCCTCGGCGGCCACGGCCTCCTTGAGATCGCGGCCCCTGAGCAGCTCCATGACGATCCACGGCCTGCCGTCCTGCTGCAGCACGTCGTGGATCGTGATGATCCCGGGATGGCGCAGCTGGGCGGCGGCCATCGCCTCGCGCATGGCACGCTGGAGCGCCTCGGCCCGCCCGGCCTCGTCCAGAGACTGGGGTAGCAGCACTTCCTTGATGGCCACCTGGCGATCCAGCAGCTCGTCGTGAGCCAGCCAGATCGTCCCCATGCCTCCCTGGCCGAGCGCGCGTAACACTCGGTAGCGGCCTGCGATTTTCGAAACCCCCTGTCCAGGCACGCAGGAGACCATAGTGTTTGTTGCTCCAAGTTCGCTATATTTCGGTGCTTGACACCTGAAACAGGCATCTCATTTGCCATAACCGAACATAGGGGGTGGCCATGATAGGAGCTCCGCAGGCACCGCCGGTCCCTCCCGCCTCCTACTGGCCGGACGCCGGGGGTGAGCGTCCCGCGACGTCGAAGGCGCCGGGGTGGGCCAAGGGGATCCTGGCGGGCGCCGCCGCGGTGGCGGTGCTCGGCGGCGGGCTCATCGCGGTGCGCGACGCCGGTCAGGGCACCCCGCCGGTCGCGCTGTCCACGCCACCGCCCACGGTGGACCTGCCCTCCGCGCTGCCGTCCGACGGCCCGCCCACCGCCTCCGAGCAGCCCACGTCGGCCGGCTCCGAGACCCCGGCGGCCACCTCGACCTTCCCGGCGCTGAAGGCCGTGCCCGAAGTGTGCGACCTGCTCCCGGCGAGCCTGACCACCCGGCTCGCGCCCAAGTCCGAGTCGGCTCCGGGCGTCCAGAAGGACGGCTACGGCGCCCTCCGCAAGGGCTGCGAATGGACCCCGCAAGGCAAGAACATCAAGAACGGCTACCTCGAATGGCGCAGCATCTCCCTGGCCGTCAACGTCTGGCCCACGGTCGACGACGCCAGGGAGGACGCCGAGTCCAACTTCCGCTCGATGCGCGACATGGCCGGCACCAAGGAGGAGAACCCCGGCCTGCAGTATCTGAGCACGTACGGTGAGATGAGGACGTTCGAGGGCGTCGGCGACGAGGCGCACGCCATGTACACGGGCAACCTCAAGGGCACCACGAACGTCTGGACGTACGTCGTCATGGGCAACACCACGATCAACGTCCGCTACCACGGCACCGACAACGAGGGCGGCGAGATCCTGGCCCGTGGTGGCGACACCAGGCCGGTGCCCGAGGACGTGCTCATGAAGGGCGCGGAGGAGATCGTGAAAGAGGCGGTCAAGGCGCTGACGAGCTGAGCCGGATTGGACAGGGCATGAAGCACGATTCAGGGTCACAGGTCATGACGTGTGACGACCTTCTCATCAGAAGGGCCGAGCAGGCCGACGCGGATGAGGTGTTCGCTCTGGCCAGGGAGTTCGGGCTGACCTTCAGCCCCGAGCGCGAGGCGTTCGACCGGGCGCTGCCCCAGCTGCTCCGCAACGACGACGCCCTGCTGCTCACGGCCGTGGTCGGCGGCCAGGTCACCGGCTACCTGCTCGGATTCGTGCACCTGACGCTGTTCGCCAACGGCCCGGTCGCCTGGGTGGAGGAGGCCATGGTGCGGACCGGGTCGCGCAGGCAGGGGATCGGCCGGTCGCTGCTGGAGGAGTTCGAGAAGTGGGCCCGCTCGCGTGAGGCCGGCTACGTCGCGATGGCCACCCGGCGGGCGCCGGAGTTCTACCACGCGCTCGGCTACGAGGCGTCGGCCACGTTCTTCCGCAAAGTCCTGCGCTAAGGGGCGCGCCGCGTCCCTCCGCGCCGGGGTGGCATCCTTGGGGCGTGACCATCCACCCGGTGAGCCCCCTGTTCGTCGGCCGGTCCGACGAGCTCGCCGCGCTCGTCGACGCCCTGGCCGCCGCCCGCGCGGGAGCGTCCTCCACCGTGCTCATCGGAGGCGAGGCGGGCGTCGGCAAGACCCGCCTGATCAAGGAGTTCGGTTCGCTCGCCGGTGACGCCCTGGTCCTGTCCGGCGGCTGTCTCGAACTCGGCACCGAGGGGCTGCCGTTCGCGCCCTTCTCCGCCGTGTTGCGCGGCCTCGTGCGCGAGCTGGGCGGAGACGGCGTCGCCGCGCTGGTGCCCGGCGGCGACACCCGCGGCCTGGCCCGGCTGCTGCCGGAGTTCGGCGAGCCCGACCGCGACGGCTCCGATGCCCGTGCCCGGCTGTTCGAGCAGGTGCTGGGCCTGCTGGAGCGGCTGGCCGAGGACCGGCCGGTGGTCCTGGTCGTCGAGGACGCCCACTGGGCCGACCGGTCCACCCGCGACCTGCTCACGTTCCTGGTGCGCTACCAGCGCTCCGACGCCGCCCTGCTGATCGCCGTCACCTACCGGTCCGACGAGCTGCACCGCACCCACCCGCTCCGCCCGCTGCTGGCCGAGCTGAGCCGCGTCGACTGGGTGACCAGGCTGGAGCTGCGCAGGCTCACCCGCCGGGAGGTCGTCGCCCAGGCGGCGAGCATCCTGGAGCGCGAGCCGTCGACGTCCGCCATCGACCTCATCTACGCGCGCAGCGAGGGCAACCCGCTGTTCGTCGAGGCCCTGCTCAGCGAGGCCGGCGGCGACGAGTCACTGCCCGAGTCGCTACGCGACCTGCTGCTCGCCGGCGTCGAGCGACTGCCCGAGGAGACCCAGGAGCTGATGCGGGTGGCCAGCGCCGGTGGCCAGCACATCGAGCACGACCTGTTGTCCGGCGTGGCCGGCCTCGACGAGGCCGCGCTCTCTCGCGCGCTGCGGCCCGCGGTGGCGGGCAACGTGCTGGTGGTCGACGGCGAGGGCTACTCCTTCCGCCACGCCCTGATCCGTGAGGCGCTGCACGACGACCTGCTGCCGGGCGAGCACATCCGCCTGCACACCCGCTTCGCCCAGGCGCTGGAGCGCGACCTGTCCGTGCTGCCCGCGCCGCGCGGCGCGATCGAGCTGGCCCACCACTGGCACGCCGCCCGCGACGCCGACTGGGCCCTGGTCAGCGCCTGGCACGCCGCCGCCGCGGCGCGCAGGTCCACCGCCTACGGCGAGCAGCTCCGGATGCTGTCCCGGGTGCTGGAGCTGTGGCGGCAGGTGCCCGACGCCGAGCAGCGCATCGGGATCGACCACGTCGGCGTGCTCCGCCAGGCGATCACCGTCGCCCACCTCGCCGGCGAGTTCGAGCGTGGCCTGACCCTCGCCGGCGCCGCCCTGGCCGAGGTCGACCGTGCCGCCGACCCCATCAGGACCGCCCGGCTGCTGCGCCAGCGCGGGCTCGTCCGCTACGACCTGAGCCGGCCCGGCTATATCGACGACCTGCGCGAGGCCGCCGCCCTGCTGCCCGACGGAGCCCCCGTCAGGCTCCGCGCCCAGGTGCTGGAGAGCCTCGCCCGGATGTTGCACGCGCCCGGCGACCGGCCGGAGAAGCTCCAGGCGGCGGGCCACGCCGCCGAGCTCGCCCACACGGCCGGTGACGCCCCGGTCGAGGCCAACGCGCTGATCACGCTGGCCTGGGGACGCTACCGTTACGCCGAGATCGACCGGCAGGTCGAGGCGTTCGCCGAGGCGCGGCGCATCGCGACCACGTCCGGCTCCTACAACGCGCTGATGCGGTGCGCGATCTCCGAGTCCGACGCGCTGGAGGGCGCCGGCCGCCACGAACAGGCGGCCCGGGTGGCCCGCGAGGGCATCGCCGAGGCCGAGCGACACGGTTTGGCCCGCACCTCGGGCGCGTTCCTGGCGATCAACCTGGCCGAGCCCCTGGTGTCGCTCGGACGCTGGGACGAGGCGCTGGAGGTCGTCGACCACGCACTCGACCTCGTGCCGCCGCCGCCGATCCAGGCGAGCCTGCAGGGGCTGGCCGGCGACCTCGCGCTGGCCCGCGGCCAGATCGAGTCGGCCGAGCGGTTGTGGGCCAAGTCGCGCGCCGTCCTGTCGCGTGGCACGTTCCGCGACCAGAGCGTGCTGCCGCACGTGCGCAGGGAGTTCGAGCTGCTGCTGGCGGGCGGCCGGGCCGACGACGCGGGCGAGCTGGCCGCGCGCACCCTGCGCGAGCAGGACCTGATGGCCAGCCCGCGTTACTCGTGGCCGCTGCTGGTGACGTTCGCCCAGTTCGGCGGGCCGCTGCTCGCGGAGCTGCGGTCGCTGGCCGGGCGGCTCGGCGTGGACGGCGATCTCCAGCAGGCCCAGCGCCTGACCTTCGCCGCCGTGGCCGGCCCGGAGTCCGGCGGCGACGAGGCCGCCGACCGGCTCAAGACCCTGGACGAGGCCGTGGCCGCCTGGGCGGCGCTGCGCCAGCCGTACGCGGAGGCTCGCGCGCTGGCCCGTGCCGCCCAGGCGGCGCTGGCGTGCGGAGATCGGCAGCAGGCCGCCAGCCGGCTGACCCGGGCCCGTGAGTTCGCCGAACGACTCGGTGCCGCGCCCCTGCTGGCCGAGCTCGACGGCATCGCCCGGCGCGCCCGCATCGCCCTCGCCGACGGGGCTCCGGTCGACGGCCCGCCGCTGGGGCTGACCGCGCGTGAGCTGGAGGTGCTGCGCCATGTGGCGGCCGGGCACAGCAACCGGGAGATCGCCGGTCAGCTGTTCATCGCGGTCAAGACCGTCAGCGTGCACGTGTCCAACATCCTGGCCAAGCTCGGCGTCGCCTCACGGGGTGAGGCCGCCGCCACGGCGCACCGCCTGCGCCTGTTCGAGGACCTCGACGGGCTCGCCTGAGGTCAGCCCGTGAGCTGCGCCTCCAGCCGATAGCCGTCGACCGTCACGTACACCTGGTCGCCGGGGCGGGCGTTGAGGCGCATCAGCACCGGTTGCAGCGAGTCGAAGACCGGCTGGTGCCCCTGCCAGACCAGGACGATCGCGTTGTCTCCCGGGCCCGTCACCGACAACAGGGTGCCCGGGCGCATGCCGAGCTGGGTGGCGTAGCCCTCCGGCACCGGCACCGGGCCGCCCCGCAGATGCTCGGGCGTGACCTCTATGCGCTGCCAGCGGCGCGGGTCGGACGACGGGCTCGGCAGCGGAGGCGGCGGGGTGGACGGGGCGCCGGCGAGGCTGGGAAGGATCGGCGAGCGCCCGCCCGACAGGGCCGACAGCGTGGCCAGCGCCGCCGACGGGTCGATCGACCCCGCCGGGGCCGCGGGGATGGGCTGTCCGCCGCGGTGGTGGTGGCCGTTGGCGCCGGGAGTGCGGCGCGGCAGCGGCTGGGCCGGAGCCTGGGAGGAGGCCGTGGGGTGCGCCGCGGACTCCGGCGGCAGGGCGTCGAGCCACGCCTTGGCCGAGTGGGCGCGGATGCCGAGCTCGCTCAGCACCTCCACCACGTCGACGTCGGAGGTGCGGGTCGCGAGAAGCTGCCGGGTGCGGTCCTGCAGCCGCTGCAGGTCGCCGATGACCAGCCAGCCGTCCTGCAGGCGGCGGTCGGGCATGAGCGTGACGAGCACCCGCCACAGCGGGGTGCGCAGCGACGGCACCATCACCGGGTGCGCCGGGTCGGCGCCGATCAGTTGCTCCTCCGTGGCGGCGGCGCCCAGCCACTCCGTCAGCCGGAACATGTGCCCGGTCACCGGAGCCGACTCCGACGAACGCAGCCAGTGCAGCACGCGCTCCTCCGCCGTGCGCTGGGCCTGGGAGAGCACGTCGCGATCGACGAGCATCTTGTGCGCCAGCGTGCGCAGGCTGATCGGGTCCTCGGCGAACAGCCGGTGCACGGCGACGGCGAGCTCGAGTTTGTCCAGGCTGCGGAAGAGGCTGTCGACGACCCGGACCATCGCGTGGTCCGTGTCGGACAGCGGGGGCGTGGCGGCCTGCTCGGTGGTGCCGCCGTAGGCGCCGGCACCGCTCACGCTCGGCAGCGGGCCCGTGTGGGGCGCGCCGGACAGCCCGTTGGGCGTGCCGGCCAGCGGGTCGGCCTTCTGGCGGTCGCCGGTCGGACGCTGCGGGAGGCCGTTGGACTGGGCGGGGAAGGATCCGGTCTGTCGTGCGGCCCCTCCTTCACCCTGTGCCCGGAAGCCGCCGGTCTGGGGGGCGGGGCCGGGTTGGGCCGGGAAGCCGCCGGTCTGGGGTGCCGAGCCGGGCTGGGCGGGGAAGCCGCCGGTCTGGGGTGCCGAGCCGGGCTGGGCGGGGAGGCCGCCGGTCTGGGAGGCCGAGTCGCTCCGCGCGCCGGATCCGGTTGACGGCGCCGATCCGCTCTGTGAGTCGGAGCCGGGCTGCGCCGCATAGCCGCCGGTTCGCGGGCCCGAGGCCGGCTGGGCGGGGAAGCCGCCGGTCTGGGGGGTCGCGCCTGGTCGCGCCGGATAACCCCCGGTCTGTGGCGTGGATCCGGGCTGGGCGGTGGCACCGGTCTGGGACGCGGAGCCGGGCACAGCGGGGAGGCCGCCGGTCTGGGATGGGGAGCCGGGCAGTGTGGGGATGCCGCCGGTCTGGGATGGGGAGCCGGGCTGGGCGGGGAAGCCGCCGGTCTGGGACGCGGAGCCGGGCAGGGCGGGGAAGCCGCCGGTCTGCGGGCCGCCGTCGGGCTGGGCAGCCTGGGCGGCGTGTCCGCCGGCTCGGGACGGGGCATCGGATCGGCCGGGATAACCGCCGGTGCGGGGTGCGCCCTCGGGCTGCGCGGGATAGCCGCCGCTTGACGGCTGGGCGGTGAACGAACCGGACTGAGGGACGCCCCGGGCCGGGAGCCCGGCCGCTGGAGAGGCGGCGCCGGGCTGGCCGGAGAAGGAACCGGTCTGGGGAGTGGCTTCGGGGTGGGCCGGGCCCGTCGTGCCCTGGACGGCGGCTCCCTCACGCTGCCCGGGAACGGTGCCGCGCGGGAGCAGGGGGCGGGTGGCCTCCGGGTGTCCCGTGGATACGGGCGAGACGGCGGCGGGGCGGGACGCGTCGAGCTGGAGTTGGAGCTGGCCGAGCACCTCGCGGAACACCGCGCCGATCACGACTTCGGGAGAGATCGAGGGCGTCACCAGGTCACCGGGGGCCAGGCGGCGCAGCCGATGCCAGCCGCCCAGGCCGGTGACCGCCGTGCGGGTGGCCTCGGGCCAGCCGGGCATCGCCGGGTCGACCTGGTGAACGGTGAGCGCGGGCAGGAGGTCGGTGAGGGGCAGGTGGTCCCAGCGGGAGGCGGCCAGGCGGGCCAGCCGCTCGCAGATCCAGTCGAGCCCGGCCGTGCCGAGGGCCCGCGACAGCGCGAGCGACGACCACCAGCCGGTCGGCAGCCGCGGATCGCCCAGTGCCTCCGCGACCTGCTGGGGACGGCTCCAGCGCAGGGCAGGGACCAGGTCGCTCAGGCAGATCGATGACTCGACGTCCATCGGCGGACCTTATCCTCCCCAGAGTGAGCCGCGTTGCTAGGAATTACGCATGTGGCTAATGGTGCAGCCTACGCGGCAAGCTATCAATCGGTGTGAATAGGGTAAAGACGGTTCACTTCCAAACCGTATCGTGGCCGACCGCCCACCAGGGCCACGCATGTGGCACCTGCCTGACAACCCGCCTGCAGAGCTGCCGCTTCGTCGGCGCCCTTGAGAAAAGCTGTGAGATATCCGGCTGCGAACGCGTCTCCGGCTCCGGTCGAGTCTACGACCTTGGCGGGCGACGCTTCGGCAGTAGCGAGGATTCGCCCTCCTGTCGCCACCGCGGCGCCTTTGGATCCCAGCTTCACGACGGCGGTGCCGTACCTGTCACTGAGGAGCTCGGCGGCGCGCTCCGGTGACGGGGCGCCGGTGAGCAGGAGGGCCTCGTCGAGGTTGGGGATGATCAGGTCGGCGGCGGCGGTCTCGCGCAGGAACCGGTCCACGCCGAACTCGCGCAGCGGGCCGGTGGAGGCCGGGTCGACGCTGATGCGGGCACCCGTGGCCGCCGCCTCGGAGATGGCCAGCCTGGCCAGCTCCAGCCCCGGCTCGGCGAAGAGGAGGTAGCCCGACAGGTGCAGCCGGCCCACCCCGTCGAGCAGGGACGGATCCCAGTCGTCGACGGAGATGCGGCCGCCCGCGCCGCGGTTGGTGAGCATGGAGCGTTCGCCCGACCCGTCGACCATCGCGATGACCACGGCCGTGGGATGGGCGGGGTCCACCCTGACGTGCGGCCGGACTCCCGTTCGGGCCAGCTCCGTCGTGTGCCACTCGCTGCTGTCGTAGCCGAGTCTGGCCAGCAGTCGCGCGTCGGCGCCCAGGTGGGCGGCCCAGGCGGCGGTGTTGGCGCCCGAGCCGCCCGGCCGGAGCGCGATGTCCGCGGCGGTGTCGGTGCCCGCCAGCACCGGAGCGCCGTGGATCGCCACCACATCGGTGATGACGTCGCCGATGACGAGCAGACCCCCGCCGGTCACCGCTCTGCCCAGCGGAGCGCGATCAGCGCCGCCAGGGCCGTGTTGCCGCGGACCGCCGCCAGATTGGCCTCCAGCGAGGCTCCGCCCGTGCCGCGCACCAGGTAGCCGAGCAGGAACGGGGTGATCGCCTGCCCGGTGACGCCCTCGCGCTCGGCCGCGGCGAGTGCCTCGGCCAGCACGCGGTCGTGCAGGACGGGGTCGAGCTGCTGGTCCACCGGGACGGGGTTGGCCACGATCAGCGCGCTCTCCTGGCCGCCGAACGAGTCCTGGCCGCGCATGATCGCCGCGGCCTGCTCGGGCGACTCGATCCGCCAGTCGATCGGCTCGCCGGAGGAGTGCAGGTAGAAGCCCGGGAACGTGTCCGTACGGTAGCCCGCCACGGTCACGCCACGGGTCTCCAGGCGCTGCAGCGTCGCGGGCACGTCGAGGATCGACTTGACGCCGGCGCACACCACGGTGATCCGGGTGCGGGCCAGGGTGTCGAGGTCGGCCGACTCGTCCTGCTCCTGGGTCCAGCCCCGGTGGACGCCGCCGAGCCCGCCCGTGGCGAAGATCCGGATGCCGGCGCGGGCGGCCAGGAACGAGGTCGCCGAGACGG
The DNA here is from genome assembly GCF_059358955.1 of Nonomuraea sp. CX421. NCBI lineage: Bacteria > Bacillati > Actinomycetota > Actinomycetes > Streptosporangiales > Streptosporangiaceae > Nonomuraea > Nonomuraea sp. CX421. Next base: position 36,347 of record NZ_JCADBK010000020.1, read on the forward strand.
TCGTCGCGCCGCTCGCCTTCAGGGCCGCCGCCACCGGCAGGTCGCGCTGGCCCAGCTTGCGCAGCCCCGGCTCGGTCGCGACGCGCTCCAGCTCGGCCTCGTCCAGCCCGACGCGGGCGACGCCGTCGAGCACCGCGATCGTGGCGGGCACGGCGCCCGCCTCCCGGACGATCCCCTCCAGCTCCCTGGCGACCTCCAGATTGCGAGGCTGCGGCAGGCCATGGGAGATGATCGTGGACTCCAGCGCCACCACCGGCGCGCCCGCGGCCAGGGCCTCGGCGACCTCGTCGGACTGCTGGAGTATGGGGTCTGCGGTGTCGCGCATGTGGGTCCGGTGCTCCTCATGTGATCCGGTGTGAATCCAGATAAATAGCGTGCCTAAGTGTATTTCACGGATTTTGTGCGAAATCGGGCACGCTATGTGCCTGATAAGGCTGTCTGTCCGATCATCCCCTCCTGCGGGCGAGGATGTCAGGTCAGGATCAGGACACCCGCCAGCGAGACGGCCGCGACGCATCCGGTGGCGAGCGCGCCGAGCGCCAGCACCCGGCCGGCCCTGACCAGCGTACGGACGTCGATCCCGGTGCCCAGGGCGAACATGGCGGCGGCCATCAGGATGCCGGTCACCTCCGGCACCACCGCCGTGACCTGTGACGGCACCAGGCCGGTGCCGCGAAGCGCGACCATCGCCAGGAACCCTGCCACGAACAACGGGACCACCGGCGCACCGGCGGATTTCGTGGGGTGAGCCCCGCGCGCGGTGCCGGCGTCGGCGCGGGCACCGCGGCCGACGGCGATGCTCTCGGCGTATCGCCGTCGTGCGGTCGTCAGGGCGATGATCGGGGCCAGCAGCACGACACGGCCGAGCTTGACGGTGACCGCCGTGGCGAGGACGCCGGTGGCCGAGCCGATCGCCGCCACCTGGGCGACCTCGTGGACCGCCGCGCCCGTCCAGACTCCCAGCTGCGGACCGGACAGTCCGAGCCACGTCGCCGCCAGGGGGACCACGAGGATGGCGGCGCTGCCGTAGAGGACGACGACGCTGAGCGCGGCGGCCACGTCGTCGTCCGTGGCGTCGGTGCTCTGGCGCATGGCGGCGACGGCCGCGGCGCCGCAGATGGACACCCCGGCGGCGACCAGCAGCGACGTGCCGGGCGGCAGGCCGAGGCGGCGACCGGCGAGCGGGGTGAGGGTGAACGTGACGCCGGTGGCGACCACGATGATCGCGGGTGCCTGCCAGCCCAGCGCGAGCAGCTGCGGCACCGCGATCTGCAGCCCGAGCAGCACGATCGCGACCCGCAGCACCCGCCTGGCCACGAACCGCAGGCCGGGCAGCAGCCGCTCGCCGATCCCCCACACGTTGGCCACGACCGCGCCGGTGACGACGGCGACCATCGCCGGGCTGAACGCGGGCACGAAGTGGTGGGCGGTCAGGGCGAAGACCACCGCCGCCAGGGCCGCGGCGACACCGGGCAGACGATCGGCGAAGGGCATGCCCCGAGTCTTCTGAGGCCCCGCCGGTTCCGGTAGCCGTGGGTTGCCTGGCAGGTCATAGCCTGAGGCTATGAGTGCACTGCCCGACCTGGACTCGCTCCAGCTCCTGGTCGACGTGGGCGAGCTGGGCAGCCTGGGGCGGGCGGCCAGGGCGTCGGGCATCACGCAGCCGTCGGCCAGCAAACGGCTCGCGCTGCTGGAGCGCCGGCTCGGCCTTCCGCTGCTGGAACGGACACCTCGCGGCTCCACGCTCACCGCCGAGGGCCGGATGGTGGCGGGCTGGGCCACCCGGGTGCTGGCCGCGGCCCGGGAGCTCACGCGCGCCGCGCAGGCCGTACGGCACAGCGGGGCCGCCCACCTGCGGGTGGCGTCGAGCATGACGGTGGCCGAATACCTGATGCCGCGCTGGCTGGGGGAGTTGCAGGACCGCGACCCCGACGTGCAGGTGGGGCTGGACGTGGTCAACTCCGCCGACGTCGCCGCCCGGGTGCTGGCCGAGGATGTCGAGCTGGGCTTCGTCGAGGGGCCGACCGTGCCCGACGGGCTCGCCGGACGGGTGGTGGGCACCGACCGGCTGGTGGTCGTGGTGGCGCCCGGTCATCCCTGGACGCGTCGCCGTACCGTGCTCAGGGGGCCCGAGCTGGCCGCCACGCCGCTCGTCGTCCGCGAGCCGGGGTCGGGCACGCGGGAGACGCTCGACGTGGCGTTCAGGGAGTTGCGCCAGGCCAGCCCGCGCCTGGAGCTGGGGTCCAACGCGGCGGTCAAGGGGGCGGCGCAGGCGGGGTCGGCGCCCGCCGTACTCAGCGGTTACGCGGTCGAGGCCGAGCTGGCCACCGGGCGGCTGGTGGAGGTGCCGCTGGCGGGGCTCAACCTCGTGCGCAACCTGCGCGCGGTGTGGCGACGGGGCCGCCTCCTCGCCGGCCCGGCCGCGACCCTGCTCACGATCGCCAGCCGCCCCTGACCGGACACCTTCCGTGACCGTGGAGGACTGTGGTTGTGGTGCTCTGGGCCGTATTGTGCCGATATGGGGATCTATGACATCGTCGTCGCCGGTGGCGGGCACAACGGGCTGGTCGCCGCCGCCTACCTGGCCAGGGCGGGGCGGCGGGTGCTGGTGCTGGAGCGACTGGACCACACCGGGGGGCTGGCGATCTCCGCCCGAGCCTTTCCCGGCGTGGACGTACGGCTGTCGCGCTACTCCTACCTGGTCAGCCTGCTGCCGACGAAGATCGTTCGGGACCTGGGCCTCGACCTGGAGCTGCGCCGCCGCCGCTACGCCTCCTACACGCCCACGGGCGGCACGGGCCTGCTCGTCGACAACGGCGACGCGGACCGTACGGCGGCCTCGTTCCGGGAGGTCACCGGGGGAGACGCCGACCACAAGGCATGGCAGGAGTTCTACGCCATGGCCGGCGAGGTCGCGCGGACCCTGGCGCCCACCCTGCTCGAACCCCTGAGGACCGCTGGCGAGATCGAGCGGCTGGTGGGCGCCGAGGCGTGGCGGGACCTGTTCGGGCGGCCCATCGGCCAGACGGTGGACGAGCGGTTCGGCGACGACACGGTGCGCGGCGTGGTGCTGACCGACGCGCTGATCGGCACGTTCGCCGACCCCGCCGCGGACCTGCTGGCCAACCGGTGCTTCCTCTACCACGTGATCGGCGACGGCACCGGAGAGTGGAACGTGCCGGTGGGCGGCATGGGCGCCGTCTCCGGGGCGCTGGAGGCCACGGCCAGGCGGGCCGGGGCGGAGATCAGGACCGGAGCGGAGATCGTCGGCATCTCCCCCTCGGGCGAGGTCACGTTCCGGACGGAGGACGGCGAGCACACGGTCACGGGCGGCCACGTGCTGGTAAACCTGCCGCCCGCCGTGCTCGACCGGGTGCTCGACCGGGTGCGGGGCAGGCCGGAGAGCACGCCGGAGGGGGCGCAGCTCAAGGTCAACATGGTGCTGACCCGGCTGCCCCGGCTCAGGGACGCGGCGGTGGACCCGAGGGCCGCGTTCAGCGGGACCTTCCACATCAACGAGAGCCGCGACCAGCTGGCCCGGGCCTACGCGCAGGCCGCCGCCGGCCGGATCCCCGAGCTGCCGCCCGCCGAGGTCTACTGCCACTCGCTGACCGACCCGTCCATCCTCGGCCCCGAGTTGCGCGGGCGGGCGGAGACGATGACGCTGTTCGGCCTGCACATGCCCGCCCGCCTTTTCCGGGAAAATCCGGAACAGGCGCGGGTTGAGGCGCTGCGCGCCACCCTGGACTCCATCAACCGCGTGCTGGCCGAGCCCATCGAGGACTGCCTGCTGCGGGCCCCCGACGGCGGCCTGTGCGTCGAGGCCAAGACCCCCGTCGATCTCGAAGACGAGGCCGGGCTGCCCGGCGGCCACATCTTCCACCGCGACCTGAGCTGGCCGTACGCGGACGAGGGCGGCTGGGGTGTGGAGACCGAGCACGAGCGGATCCTGCTGTGCGGCGCCGGCGCCCGCAGGGGCGGCGGCGTCAGCGGCATCCCCGGCCACAACGCGGCCATGGCGCTCCTGACGTGACGGCCCCGACGGTCCCGGCGCCGACCCGGACAGTCCCGACCCCGACAGGTCCTCCCGCCCTTGTCGGATGGCGTCGGCTGACAGGGGCGATCGACGTCAGGGACGCCAGGGGAGGACCTCAAGAGGACTTCATAGCGTTCTCATGATGCTCCCTTAGGTTTGTGAGCATGAGCGAGTCGGCGCGGTTGCTGGTGGTGGACGACGAGCCCGCGCTGCGCGAGGCTCTGCAGTCGAGCCTGGAGTTCGAGGGGTACCGGGTCGTCACGGCCAACGACGGGCAGGCGGCGCTGGAGCGGCTGTCCGGTGAGAGCTACGACGCGGTGCTGCTCGACGTCATGATGCCCCGGCTCGACGGGCTGACCGCCTGCCGCCGGCTCCGCGCGACCGGCAACCACGTGCCGGTGCTCATGCTGACGGCCCGCGACGCCGTCGGCGACCGGGTCTCCGGCCTCGACGCGGGGGCCGACGACTACCTGGTCAAGCCGTTCGAGCTGGACGAGTTGCTGGCGCGGGTGCGCGCGCTGCTGCGGCGGGGCGCGCTCGGCGCCGGCGCCCAGGAGAGCGTGCTGTCCTACGACGACCTGCGCATGGACCCGGCCACCCGGGAGGTCACCAGGGGCGACCGGCCGCTCGACCTGACCAGGACCGAATACCTCCTGCTGGAGCTGTTCCTGGCGCATCCGCGCCAGGTGCTGACGCGTGACCAGATCCTCGGCGAGGTCTGGGGGTTCGACTTCGAGCCGACGTCCAACTCGCTCGACGTGTACGTGATGTACCTGCGGCGCAAGACCGAGGCGGGCGGGGAGGCGCGGCTGATCCACACCGTCCGCGGGGTCGGGTACGTGTTGCGAGCGGCGTCATGAGATGGGGCAGCCTGCGCTCCAGGCTGACGCTCCTGGTCACGGTCGCGGTGGCCCTGGCCATCGCGATCAGCGCCGGCGCGTGCTTCATGATCGTCCGCAAGCAGCTGTACGACCAGGTGGACCGCGCCCTCGTGCCGTCTCCCGCCAAGGCGCAGAACTCGTACCAGAAGCAGAACGACCTCGACTGGCTGATGAAGCACTGCACCACCTCGCCGGAGCAGCCGACGGGCCGGTACCGGCCGCCCGAGTCCACCCAGGTGATCTACAGCGACGGGCGGCCCACCTGCCACATGGGCCCGGCTCTGACGATCACGCCGTACGACCTGCGCATCGCCGCCCAGGGGGGCAGGTCCCACCTGCACAACGGCACCACCGCGGACGGCACCCCGATGCGGATCCTCACCGAGAACGTCGGCCCCGGCATGGCCGTCATGGACGCCAAGCGGATCGACCAGCTGAAGGACACCCTGCGCAACGTCGCGCTGCTGCTCGGCGCCGTGGCCGCGCTCGGTGTCCTGGGAGCGGCGTGGGCCGGGATGGCCGTCGCGCGGGCCGGGCTGGCGCCCGTGGGCCGCCTGACCAAGGCAGTCGAGCACATCGCGCAGACCGAGGATCTCGACACCCGCATCCCGGTCGAGGGCACCGACGAGATCGCCCGGCTGAGCGCCTCGTTCAACGCCATGACCGCCTCCCTGGCGGGGTCGCGCGACCGGCAGCACCAGCTCGTCGCCGACGCCGGCCACGAGCTGCGCACCCCGCTCACCACCCTGCGCACCAACATCGACCTGCTGCTGCGCAGCGAGCAGACCGGCCGGCAGCTCGATCCCGGCGCCAAGGAGCGGCTGCTGGTCAACGTGAAGGCGCAGTTCGCCGAGCTGTCCACGCTCGTCGGCGATCTGCTGCAACTGGCCCGCGGCGACACCGACCACGAGCCGCACGTCGAGGTGGCCCTGCACGACGTGGTGCGGGCCGCCGTCGACCGGGCCAGGCTGCGCGGCGCGGAGGTCACCACCGACCTCGAACCCTGGTACGTCGTCGGCAACGCCGCCTCTCTAGAACGGGCGGTGCTCAACCTCATCGACAACGCCGGGAAGTTCGGTCCCGGCCAGGTCGAGGTGGGCCTCCACGGCGGCACGCTGACCGTCCGCGACCACGGGCCGGGCATCCCCGAGGAGGATCTGCCGCACGTCTTCGAGCGCTTCTGGCGGTCGCCGTCGGCGCGCGGCCTGCCCGGGTCGGGGCTCGGCCTGGCGATCGTGGCGCAGGCCGTGGCCGAGGCCGGGGGAGACGTACGGCTGGCCAACGCGCCGGACGGCGGGGTGATCGCGACGATCACTCTTCCCGGTGATCGCACTTCACCCTCATAATCGGATAAGTCTGCTTATAGGCCGGGGGCGTGAGCTGGGGGCATGGAATCATCAGTCAAGACGCGCCTGGTCGAGGTGGTCGTCCCCGTTCACAACGAGCAGCGGGCCCTGCGCGCGAGCGTCCTGCGGCTGCACACCTATCTCACCAGCACGTTCCCGTACGGCTTCCAGATCACGATCGCCGACAACGCCAGCACCGACGACACCTGGCGGTTAGCTAGGGAGCTGGCGGCCGAGCTGGCGAACGTGCGGGCCGTCCACCTCGACGCCAAGGGGCGGGGCAGGGCGCTGCGCCAGGTCTGGTCGGTCAGCGCCGCCGACGTCGTCAGCTACATGGACGTCGACCTGTCCACCGACCTGGACGCGTTCCTGCCGCTGGTCGCGCCGCTCCTGTCGGGCCACAGCGACCTGGCGATCGGCACCCGGCTGTCCAGGGCGTCGCGGGTGGTGCGCGGGCCCAAGCGTGAGTTCATCTCCCGTTCGTACAACCTGCTGCTCCGGTCCGTGATGGGCGCGCGGTTCTCCGACGCGCAGTGCGGCTTCAAGGCGGCGCGCACCGAGATCGCGCAGGCGCTGCTGCCCGCCGTCGAGGACGAGCAGTGGTTCTTCGACACCGAGTTACTGCTGCTCGCCGAACGGTACGGGTTGCGCATCCACGAGGTGCCCGTCGACTGGGTGGACGATCCGGACAGCCGCGTCGACATCCTGCGCACCGCTCTGGACGACCTGCGCGGCCTTACCAGGGTGGCCCGCAGGACCCTGTCCGGCGCCGCCAACCTCCCCATGCCCGCCCGGGTGCGCGAGGCCCGGCTGCCGCGAGGCATGGCGCACCAGTTGCCCAGGTTCGCGATCGTGGGGGTGGTCAGCACCGTCGCCTATCTGCTGCTGTTCTCGCTGCTAGGGCTGATGATGCCGGTGCTCGCCGCGAACGCCGTCGCGCTGCTCGTGACGGCCGTGGCCAACACCGCCGCGAACCGCCGCTTCACCTTCGGCGTGAGCGGCCCGGCCGGGGCGCTGCGGCACCAGGTCGAGGGGCTCATCGCGTTTCTCGTCGGGCTAGCGCTCACCACCGGAGGGCTGGCGCTGCTGCCCGACGGCGTCTCCCATGAGGTGCGACTGGTCGCGGTCGTCATCGCGAACGCGTGCGCCACCCTGGTGCGCTTCCTCCTGCTGCGCGTGTGGATCTTCCACCCGAGCCGCGGAACGTCCCGACGACCCTCCTGACGACCTTCCTGACGACCTTCCTGACGACCCTCCTGATGACCATGGCGGGCGGCGCTCCGCGAAGCACGCCGCCGAAGGCGGATAGGCTTGCCCGGTGCGGAGTACGAGCCGGGCCGAGCAGGCCGACCAGCGCAGGGCCGAGCTGCTGGAGGCCACCCGCAGGGTGGTCCTGGAGCGAGGTCTGGCCCACACGCGCATCGCCGACATCGCCAAGTCCGTCAACGTCAGCGGCGGCCTCGTCCACTACCACTTCGCCACCAAGGACGAGCTGATCACCGCCATGCTCCGGGCCTCCCTCGACGTCGAGAGCGCCAGGCTCGACGAGCTGGTCGGGGGGCCGGGCACGGCGGTCGAGCGCCTCGACCGGGTGCTGCGCTACTACATCCCCGAGTCGAGGTCCGACCAGAGCTGGCTGCTCTGGATCGACGCCTGGAACACCGCGCTGCGCGAGCCCGCGATCAACCAGATCATGCTGGAGCTGGAGACCACCTGGCTGACGGCGCTGAGCCGGGTGCTGGCCGACGGCACGAGCTCCGGCGAGTTCGCCTGCGACGACCCCGAGGGCGCGGCCGAGCGGATCGACGCCATGCTCGACGGCCTGGTCATCCGCTACACCCTGCATCCTGACGTCCTGTCGGGCGCCCGCCTGCTCGCCCACGCCCGCACGGCCGCGGCCCGGGAGGCCGGCATCCCGGTGAGCGTCTTCGCGCAGGGCCGCTGACTGAGAGGGGCCTGCGCGACGTCCGAGGCCGCGGCGGGCCGGTGACGGGGAACGGGCAACGGGGTTCCGGCGGGAGCAGTGGCGACCCGTCAGGCGGGCAGGGCGGCGAGGAGGAAGGCGAGCCGCGCGGCCGCGCCCTCGACGTCGTCGACGGTGCCGAGGCGGTAGCCCCACGAGGTGACGAAGCTGCCGTCCTCGGAGCAGGTGACGCTCTCGGCGAGGGTGGCGGAGAACCGGTTGCGCACCGACACGTAGGCGGGCTCGCTGGCCAGGGCGACGTTCTGGACCGACAGGTCAGCGTGACGGCCGGCGCACCACGCGAACCGCTCGAGGCTGTGCGCGGTATCAAGCATCATGCGTCACCTCCGCAACGTCTTCGGCGACAGAATTGCACGATCTTGCGGTGGCAGGCAAGCAATTGCGTGGATTAATGTGACGATTGTTTCCGATATTCGTCAAGAATGCGGATGATGACATCTCGTCCGGCTTCGTCGAACTGTGCCGCCTTTGCGTAGTCGTCGAAGGCCCGCGCGTAGAACGCGATGTCATCGGGGTCGCGCAGGATCAGATCCTTCGTCATGGTGCCGACGATGACTAGAGCCTCGTTGAAGATCCAGAAGCCGTTGATCGGTGAGGCCGGCAGCTCGGCGCCGAACGGGATGACGCCGAACTCCACGTTGGGCAGCGTGCTGACCGCGAGCAGCCGGTCGAACTGGCCCCGCATGACGTCGATCGGGGTGAGCCGGGTGCGCAGGGCCGATTCGTACACCACGAACCTGAACGAGCGGTTGCGGTCGTAGAGGATCTCCTGCCGCTGCATCCGGATCCGGACCGCAGCGTCGATCTGGTCGGGTGCGCTGTAGAGGCGCTTCACCTTGTGGAACACGTGCCTGGCGTACTCCGCCGTCTGCAGCAGCCCGACCACGATGTTGGGCTCGAACACCCTGAAGAGCTTGGTCTTGGACTCGAGGTCGCGGACGTCCTCCTGGATGGCGGCCAGGCCGCTGCGGTGGCGTTGCTTCCAGCCGTCGTGCCGCTCCAGCAGCGCGATCGCCTGCCTGATCAGGGTGTCGGTCGTCTCGGGAGCCGCGTGGACGGCCTGCGCCCACACGACGACGTCGTCTTCGGTCGGAGTCTGCCGGGCGTTCTCCAGCCGGGAGACCTTGGAGGGCTGCCAGCGCAGCCTCTCGGCAAGCTCCTTCCCCGACAGATGTGCGGTCTCGCGCAGCTGCCGGAGCTGGCTGCCGAGGTCGATGCGCGCCTGCTGAAAGGACGTCACGCGCCAAGAGGCTAGACCCGCGTGGGTGGATCATGCCAGGGGCAGTCGCGCAATTGTGACTAACCCATCGCTGTAGGTGGGGAGGGGTGGGCGGGCCACGTGGTCGCCGAGCCGTCGGGCAGCACCCGGCGGGCGATCTCGGTGATGAGCTCGCGGGGCACTTCGACCGCGGTCTCGCCGTCGAGCACGTCGCGCAGGTCGGCGAGTGCCTGAGGGTCGGTGAGCTGAAGTCCCTGCACGACGATGGTGCCGCGATCGGTTTCGTACAGGGTGGGGCAGGCGCCCGCCTCCGAGGTGGAGCCGAGGAACCGCATACGCATGGACATTCCTTCCCCGATGAAAACTGCAATTGCGCGCAATTGTACGGCTTCTCAGGGCATACGTGATCGTTTCATGAAAAATCGGTATATATGGTGAGTTTTCTGGAATCTGACTGTTCTGGTCGATCCCGTGCCCGGTGCGGGTCAGCCCTCGTCGAGCAGCCCGTCCATGATCTGCCGGGCCCGGCCGAACAGGGTGAGCGTGGTGGCGTGCAGCAGGTCCCCGATCTCCTTGGGCGCCTGGCCGGCGAAGGCGCGCGCGTGGGTGCCCTCCAGGACGATGCCGAGCTTGAAGCAGGCGAGGACGGCGTACCAGTCGAGGGCGGACAGGTCGCGGTCGGACAGGGCGCCGTAGCAGTCGACGATCTCCCGTGGCGACGGCAGCCCCGGCACGTGACCGTTGTTGGCGGGCCACATGGCCACCAGCCAGCCGAGGTCGAGCAGGGGATCGCCGATCGTGGACATCTCCCAGTCGACGATCGCGGCCACCCGGGGGCTGTCGTGGGCGAACATCAGGTTGGCGAAGTGGTAGTCGCCGTGCATGACGCCCGGGGTGAACGTCGCCGGGCGGTGGCGTTCCAGCCAGCCGGCCGTCTCGGCCAGGTGGGGGATGTCAGGGCCGGGATAGCCGTCGAGCCGGCCGTAGGAGTCGAGCTCGCCCAGCCAGCGCGGCACCTGCCGTTCGAGGAAGCCGTCCGGCCGGCCGAAGCCGGGCAGCACGCCGGGATCGACCCGGCCCAGCTCGGCCAGCGCCGCCGCGGCCTCCAGCCCCATCCGGTGCCTGATGGCCGGGTCGGAGGCGTGCGGGTCGGGCAGCCCGAGCGATGGGTTGAACCCGTCGACCGGCTCCATCAGATAGTAGACCGGCTCGTGCTCGGTCTGCGCGGCCACCAGTCGCGGCGCGGGCACCCGCGTGTCGCGCAGCGCCGCGAGCAGCCGCGCCTCGCGGCGCAGCACCTCGTTGCTCTTGCGCCGGGCGTGCTGAGGGGGCCTGCGCAGGATGTAGGTGCTGCCGCCGCGCTCGAAGCGGACCATGACGTTCTGGGTGCCGCCCGCGACCGGAGCGGTGCCGGTGATCGGGCCGCCGGGCAGGCCCTTGGCGTCCATCCACGCGCCGAGCCCGCCGAGGTCGATGGCGTTGACGTCGATGTGGGTGGAGGTCATGGCCGTCCTTTAGGACCGAATGATATTCTAGTCGCGACCCTACGAGAGCCGCGCCGACACGGTCAACCCAGAGCTTGCATGAACGGCAGGAACTGACGGCTCCGGTCGCCAGGCGGGTCGCCGTCGCGCACCATGAGCGAGACCTCCCAAGGCTCGCCCATGCCGTGCCGCCCGGCCCACCCGGCCAGCTCCTCCTGGGCCTGATCGAGGTCCATCCGCACCGTGCCGCCGGCGTGCAGCGCCAGATCGCCGATCAGCGCCTGGGCGGTCGCCAGGTCGCGGGCCACGACGGGGCCGAGGACCACGTTGTGGTCGTTGCGCCAGCAGTGACCGAAGCCGCCGTCGGCGATCCGCACCTGCTCACCGAAGCCGAACATCCGGCGCAGCAGCCGTGACCGGTCGGTGCCGAACACCTCGGCGTCGAGCGCCAGGATCTCGCCGAGGTCGTCCTCGGTGGCAAGACGGGTCGCGCCCGACGGCTCGCCCCGGAAGACGCCGGTGCGCATGGCGACCCGGCTCACCGTGCGGAAACCGAGGCGTTCGTACAGGGGGCGGCCGTTCTCGGTCGCGTGCAGCGAGACGGTCCGGTCCTCCGCCCGCTCCAGCACGTGCTCCATCAGCGCGCGGCCCAGCCCCCGCCGGGCGTAGCGGGACGCGGTCAGCACCATGCTGATAACGGCGTGGTCGTCGCCGTAACGGGTCATGACGTTGGTCGCCGCCAGCCCGTCGCCGTCGTCGGCGTCGATGCCGTAACCCTCGCCAACCTCCAGCAGCAGCGCCCACTTGTGCCGCTCGGGCGGCCAGTCACGGTCCTTGGCCAGGCGGGCGCAGTCGTCGAGGTCGTCGGCGGTGAGGCGGCGGATGTTCATGCGCGTCATCCTGCAGTATTCGTTCCGACCCGTTCAAACAGATTTGTGCAGGTATGGCGGCCTTTACGGCAGCAGCTCCTCCGGCAGGGCGACGGGCCGGGCACGGAGCTCCTCGCCCAGGGCCTTGGCCTGAGGGTCCATCCGGGGGCTGGCCGCCACACCCCGGCCGAGCAGGCCGTGGACGACGAAGTTCAGGGCGTTGAGGTTGGGGAACTCGTAGCGGTCGATCCGGTGCCCGGCAAGGCCGGGCAGCAGCTCCCGCAGCCGGTCGGCGGTGAGGTGCCCGGCCAGCCAGGTGTACTGCTCGGTCGTGCGCACCCAGACGCCCAGGTTGGCGTTGCCGCCCTTGTCGCCCGAGCGGGCCCCCACGACGCGCCCCAGCGGCACCTCGACCGTACGGCCGCACGGGATGAAGACGGTCTGGCCGGGCGGCACGTCGAGGGTCCGGCCGGCCGGCGGGCTCGGAACCGGCGCGTCCGGAGGCGGGGCCGGGCTGTCGGAGGCCCCGGCGGCGAGAGCGGCGTCGGGTACCGGGCCGTCGGGCGCACTGGCGGCGAGAGCGGCGTCGGGTACCAGGACGGCGGAGGGGAGCGGCTCACCGTCCAGGAAGACTTCGGGCTGCACCTCGCCCGCCGGGACGAGCACCGGCCAGTAGACCCCGTACGGCGACGCGTCGCCCGGCGGGTTGAGACCGTAGAACCCCGGATAGCTGGCCAGCCCCGTCTCCACCACGGCGGCGGAGAAGGCGCGACCGGCCCGGCGTCGGTCGGCGTCCATGACGGTGATCCGCAGCAGCCCCGAGTCGGTGAGGGTGACGTCGACCTGGTCGAACGAGTCGCGCGGCACCCTGGCCCAGATGGCCTCCTCGGCCAGCCGGGCCTTGGCCGGGAGATCGAGCCCGGTGAGCACCAGGGTCATCGTGTTGCGGTAGCCGCCCAGGTGGTTGACCGCGACCTTGAGCGTGCCGGGCGGCGGCTCACCGCGCACGCCGGAGATCCGGACGCGGTCGGGGCCGTCGTCGGACAGGACGATCGTGTCGAACCTGGCCGTCACGTCCGGGCCCAGGTAGCGGGGGCCCCCGATCTCGTACATCAGCTGGGCCGTGACCGTGCCGGTCGAGACCAGCCCGCCGGTGCCGGGGTGCTTGGTGATGACGGAGGAGCCGTCGGCGTGCAGCTCGGCGATGGGGAAGCCGCAGTGCGCGAGGTCGGGCACGTCCTGGAAGAAGGCGTAGTTGCCGCCCGTGGCCTGGCAGCCGCACTCGATGACGTGGCCCGCCACGACCGAGCCGGCCAGGGCGTCGAGGTCGCCGGGCCGCCAGCGGTGCCACCAGATGCCGGGCCCCGTCACCAGGGCGGCGTCGGTCACGCGGCCGGTCACCACGACGTCGGCGCCCGCCGACAGGGCGGTCGCGATCGGGCGGCCGCCCAGGTAGGCGTTGGCGGTGAGCGGGGTGGCGCTCAGCCGCTCACCCGTGTCGGCGTTGACCAGGTCGAGGTCGCGGCCGGTGAGGTCGTCGCCGGTCACGTGGGCGATCCTGGGCGACAGGCCCAGCCCGGCGGCCAGCTCTCGCACGGCCTGCGCGCATCCGGCCGGGTCGAGCCCGCCGGCGTTGGCCACGATCTTGATGCCCCGGTCGAGACACGTCCCCAGGACGTCCTCGAGCTGCCTCAGGAACGTCGTCGCGTAGCCGGGACGGCCCTTGAGGCGGTTGCCGGCCAGGATGAGCATGGTCAGCTCGGCCAGCCAGTCGCCGGTGAGCACGTCGATCGGGCCGCCCTCCACCTGCTCGCGCGCCGCCGACAGCCGGTCGCCGTAGAAGCCGCTGCAGTTGGCGACGCGCAACGGCGCCCGCGCCGATACCCGGTCACCGGCCGCGCTGGTGGACATGGCTGCTCCTCACAGGGCCGGAGGGACCCACGACGGGGGACGCTTCTGCATGAAGGCCGCGATGCCCTCCTGGCCCTCCGCGGAGGTGAAGCGCTCGGCCGACAGCTCCGCCATCTGCCGCAGCCCCTCCTCGAACGGCACCTCCGGAAGGTCCCTGATCAGCCTCTTCGTGATGGCGAGCGCTTCGGGGCCGCCCCTGGCCAGCAGCCCGGCGTAGCGGGCGGTCGTCGCGTCGAGCTCCTCCTCGGGCACGGCCCGCGTCAGCAGCCCGATCTGCACGGCCCTGGCGGCGTCGAACACCTCGCCGGTCAGGAAGTATTCGGCCGCCGCCCTGGAGTCCAGCCGGCGCAGCACGGGCACCGCGATCATCGCGGGCACCACGCCCAGGCGCACCTCGGTGAAGGCGAACGAGGCGGTCAGCGGTGCGATCGACAGGTCGCACGCGGCGACCAGGCCGAGCCCGCCCGCCCGGGCCGTGCCGTTGAGCCGGCAGATGACCGGCTTCGGGCTCTCCCAGATGAGCGTGAGGATCTCGGGGAACGACGCGGTCACCGGCGCCCGCGCCGCGCCCGAGGCCGGGTCGGCCCGCTGCTCCTTCAGGTCGGCGCCGGAGCAGAAGACCTTGCCGGCGCCGGTCAGCACGATGACCCGCGCCTCGGGCTCGGCCAGCGCCCAGTCCAGCCGGTCCTTCAGGTCGCTCAGCAGCCGCACGGACAGCGCGTTGCGGTTGGGCGGCGAGTCGAGCGTGATCGTCGCCACGCCGTTCACGAGCTCCTGGTGCACCAGCCGTGTCATGCTTCCCTCTCCTGGGTGATCTGCTCGATGATCGCCAGCACCTCTCCCGCCTCGACCTGCCGGCCCTTCTCCACGCGTACGTCGGAGACGACCCCGTCCGCCGGCGCGGTTATCCGGTGCTCCATCTTCATCGCCTCCAGGACGAGCACCGGCCGGCCCTTGACGACGCGGTCACCCGGCTCGACCTCGACGCGCAGCACGCTACCGGGCATGGGGGCGAGCAGGGATCCCGGGGCCACGTGCGCGACCGGCTCGGGCAGCCTCGGCACCGGGGTCAGCGCGACGGACCCGGCGGGGGAGTCGACGTACACCTTCTCGTCGTGCGCGTTGTCAGGCCCGCCGTCGTGCGAGCGTCCGTACTGGGCGACGTCGAAAGTGTGCCGGACGCCGTCGTGCTCCAGGACGACCCGGTGAGGCTCGGCGGCGACGACCGTGACGCCGTCGGGAAGTGGCTGGTAGACGACCTCGGCCTCCTCGAACCTGGCGAGGTGCGGTTGTGACCGGACGTTGCGCCAGCCGCCGGGCAGACTGCCCAGCACTCTGGCCCGGCCGCGGTTGGCGGCGGCCATGGCGAGCGCGGCGGCCAGCACGGACAGCATGGGCGGCCCGGCTTGCTCGGCCTGCTCGGCCTGCTCGGCCTGGACGGGCAGGTGCGGCGGCGCGGGCCGCGCGGATCGCGGGACCTCGGGTCGTCCCCCGACCAGCGCCTCCCGGTGGTCGTCGAGGAAACCGGTGTGCGTGTTGCCCGCCCGAAATTCAGGATTTTTCAGGATGCTTACCAGCAGCTCGCGGTTCGTGGTCACCCCGTGCAGCTTCGCGCGCCGCAGGGCCGCCGCGAGCTTCCGCACGGCCTCGTCGCGCCCGGCCCCGTACGCGATCACCTTGGCCAGCATCGCGTCGTAATACGGCGAGACCACCGAGCCTGACTCCACCCCCGAGTCGACGCGGACGTCACCCGGGATCTCGAAGCGCCGCAGCACCCCCGTCTGGGGCAGGTGGTCGTGGTCCTCGGCGTACAGCCGGACCTCGATCGCGTGCCCGCGCGGCTCCGGCGGCCCGTCCGGCAGCGCGGCCCCCTCGGCGACCTCCACCTGCAGCCGGACGAGATCGACCCCGTAGACCAGCTCGGTGACGGGGTGCTCCACCTGGAGCCGGGTGTTCATCTCCAGGAACGCCACCCGGTCGTCCCGCACCAGGAACTCCACGGTCCCGGCACCCACGTACCCGATGGTGCGGGCGGCCCTGACCGCGGCCTCCAGCAGCAGGGCCCGCGTCTCGTCGCCGATCCCGGGCGACGGGCACTCCTCCACGATCTTCTGGTGCCGGCGCTGGATGCTGCACTCGCGCTCGCCGAGCGCCCAGACGTGCCCGTGCCGGTCGGCGAGGATCTGCACCTCCACGTGCCGGGCCCGTTCCAGCAGCGGCTCTACGAACACCGACCCGTCGCCGAACGCGGCCTCGGCCTCGCGCCGCGCGGACGCGACCTCGCGTTCGAGATCGGCCGCCGCCCGCACCACGCGCATGCCGCGCCCGCCGCCTCCGGCGGACGCCTTCACCAGCACGGGATACTCCCAGTCCGGCGCGCCGGCCGGCCCCTCGGGCGGCAGCGACGGCAGCACGGGCATTCCCGCCTCACTCATCAGCCGCTTCGCCTCGATCTTCGAACCCATCGCGGCGATCGCCGAGGGCGGCGGCCCCACCCACACCAGCCCCGCGTCCAGCACCTCCTGGGCGAAGGCGGCGTTCTCCGACAGGAACCCGTAGCCCGGGTGCACCGCGTCGGCGCCGGCGGCCCGGCAGGCCGCCGTGATCCTCGGGATGTCGAGGTACGTCTCGGCGGGCAGCACGCCGTCGAGACGTACCGCGTAGTCGGCCTCGGCCACGTGCGGCGCGGAGGCGTCGGCGTCGGAGTGCACGGCCACGGTCTCGATGCCGAGCGCGCGGCAGGTGCGGAAGATCCGCCGGGCGATCTCTCCCCGGTTGGCCACCAGCAGGCGCGTGATGGCGACAGGAGTGATGGCGACAGGAGCGGTCTCGGGAGGAGTGTTCACGGGGGTGTTCGTGGGAGGAGTGGTCATGGCCGGAACACCCCGAATCCCGCCGCCTCCGGCACCGGGGCGCTGTTGATCGCCGACAGGCACATCCCCAGCACCGTCCGGGTGTCGCGGGGATCGATCACCCCGTCGTCGTAGAGCCGCCCGGACAGGAAGAACGGCAGCGACTCCGCCTCGATCTGCGCCTCCACCATCGCCCGCATCGCCGCGTCGGCCTCCTCGTCGTAGACCTGCCCTCGGGCCTGGGCCGAGGCCCGCCCGACGATCGACAGCACTCCGGCCAGCTGCGCGGGCCCCATCACGGCCGACTTCGCGCTGGGCCAGCTGAACAGGAAGCGCGGATCGTAGGCCCGCCCGCACATCCCGTAGTTGCCCGCTCCGTACGAGGCGCCCATCACCACGGTCAGGTGCGGCACCGTCGAGTTGGACACGGCGTTGATCATCATCGCGCCGTGCTTGATGATGCCGCCCTGCTCGTACTCCTTGCCGACCATGTAGCCGGTCGTGTTCTGCAGGAACAGCAGCGGCGTGCGCGACTGGTCGGCCAGCTGGATGAACTGGGTCGCCTTCTGCGACTCCTCGCTGAACAGCACGCCCCGCGCGTTGGCCAGGATGCCCACCGGATAGCCGTGCAGGGTGGCCCACCCGGTGACCAGGGACGTCCCGTAGACCGGCTTGAACTCCTCGAACTCGCTCCCGTCCACGATCCGCGCGATCACCTCGCGGGGGTCGAACGGGATCCTCAGGTCCTCGGGCACGATGCCCAGCAGCTCGTCGGCCGGGTAGGCGGGCTCGCGCACGGGCAGCGGCTGCACGCCGCGCTTGCGCCAGTTGAGCGAGCGCACGATCCGCCGGCCGATCCGCAGCGCGTCGTGCTCGTCCAGGGCCAGGTAGTCGGCCAGGCCGCTGGTGCGCGCGTGCATCTCGGCGCCGCCCAGCGACTCGTCGTCGGACTCCTCGCCGGTCGCCATCTTGACCAGCGGCGGGCCGCCCAGGAACACCTTGGCTCGCTCGCGCACCATCACCACGTGGTCGCTCAGGCCGGGCACGTACGCGCCGCCGGCGGTGGAGTTGCCGAACACGAGCGCGATCGTGGGGATCCCGGCCGCGGACATCCGCGTCAGATCACGAAATATCCGGCCGCCCGGGATGAAGATCTCCTTCTGCGTCGGCAGGTCCGCGCCGCCGCTCTCCACCAGGTTGATGAACGGCAGCCGGTTGCGCAGCGCGATGTCGGAGGCCCGCAGCGACTTGCGCAGCGTCCACGGGTTGGACGCGCCGCCCCTGACCGTGGGGTCGCTCGCCGAGATCAGGCACTCGACGCCCTCCACCACGCCGATGCCGGTGACCACGCTGGCGCCCACCGGGAAGTCGCTGCCCCACGCCGCGAGCGGCGACAGCTCCAGGAACGGCGAGTCGGGATCGACGAGCAGCTCGACGCGCTCCCTGGCCAGCAGCTTGCCCCGCGCGCGGTGCCGCTCGACGTACTTCGCCCCGCCGCCCGCGACCGCCTTGGCGTGCTCGGCGTCGAGGTCGGCCAGCTTGGCCAGCATCGCCGCCCGCCGCCCGAGATGGTCGGCCGCCGTCGGGTCGAGCTCGCTCCTGATCACTGGCCCGCCTCCGTAGTTGACACCGGCGTCAGGCCGATGGCCCGCGCCCAGAGCTTGGTCAGCAGGTCGACCGCCGTCCGCTCGTCGGCCCGCTCACCCAGGTCGAGCCAGACGTGCGCGAAGTGCTCGACCATGCCGCCGAGCATGATCGCGGTGAGCCTGGGGTCGAGGGTGGGATCGGCCAGCCCCTGCTCCTGCAGCCGGCGCAGCCCCTCAGCGCCCCGGCGCACGAACACCTCGCGCAGCTCCAGCAGCAGGTCGCGGAAGCCGTCCTCGGTCAGCGCGGCCTGCTCCAGCATCCTGACCAGCCGCGAGTTGGCGGCCCAGGCGCGCAGGTAGAGCCGGTTGGCGGCCTCGATCCGGGTGTAGGGGTCGCCGGGCGCGGCCGGGCCGACGATGCTCGCGGTGAACATCTCGCCCACCACGGCCCCGGCGACCTCACCGAACAGCGACTCCTTGGAGTCGAAGTAGGTGTAGAACGTGCCGTGCGACACCCCGGCCCGGGCGCAGACGTCGTCGATGCGCGCGGCCTCGTATCCGTGCTCGTCGAACGCCTCCCGCCCAGCCTGCACCAGCGCGGCCCTGGTCCGCCGCCCGCGAGCTGTCAGCGCCTCAGACTTGACGATCACGTCAGCCATCGTACGCGTCCGCTCCAAGCAGGGAAAGCCATCTCTGTCAGCCCTCCTCACCGCCGGAACCGTCCCTTGACCTTGTCGATCACTTGGGGGGAACTATGTCGTCCGGGAGGAAGATGCGTAACTGGCCGCTGCTGCCCAGTTTCCCCGGCTCGGCCGTCGACAGGTAGCCGTCCAGCGACAGCCAGGTCTCGGAGTCGTTGGCGATCACCACGTGCCCGGTCCACTGGGCGATCTCTAACGCGTGCCGGTTCGCGCCAACATGGCAGTTAGTGAGCAGGATGACGTCGTGCTCCGACAGCCAGGGCATGTGCAACAGCAGCGAGGCGGTCTGGTCGGCGTCCAGGCGTTGTGCGCCGATCCAGTTGCCGTCCTCTGAGCCGTGCCCCACGACGTTGAAGAGGCCGTTGACGGGCACTCTGGCGCGGGCGTGAGGGGCCAGTTGCATGTCGTGCGCGTCGTTGAGGTCGCGCAGCCATACGCCTGCGGGGATCCGCTCGACGTCCTGGAAGAGGTGGTGGCGCAGCTGCCGGGAGAGTCGGGGTTTGTTTCGCGGTTCCGAGATCGCGATCGAGTCAGTGTCGCGGCCCTCGGGCACCTGCATGACCAGCAGATGCCGCTCGCCGAACGACTCCAGCTGGGCCACCACCTTCAGCCGGACCCCGGCTCGGAAGACGGCGTGGGCGGGTTTGCCCGAAAGATCCGTCACTCCGATGTACTCGCCCCTGATGGTCAGGCGCACGCTGTTGGGCATGTCGCCCAGGAAGTTAGGTGCGTTGACGCCTTCCAAGATTCCGTGGAAGGCGATCTCGCTGCCGGGCCGGACGTAGCGCGGCAGCCAGTGGGCGGGCACGCGCGCCGAGACGTGGCCCTCCGTGGTGAGCCGGGCGGCGAGCTCGGCGTCCGCCCTGCCGAGGATGGACTCGGCGGCGGTGACGAGCGCCGGGTCGTCGATGCGTTCGGCGAGGAGTTCGTTGACCTGGCGCAGATGGGTGCTCTCCAGCAGGTGTGGCAGTGCGCGGGCGTGGTGGTCTGGTGGTCGCCAGGGCATGTCCCGGAAGTCGGGTGTCAGAGGGGAGGAATCGTGTAGCGGGCCGAGGTCGAGCGGCGCGTTCGGGTCGGTGCGGCTGATCAGTTTCAGGTGTTCGTCGTAGTGGGCGGTCAGGCCATGTCTTTCGAACTCTGGCCGCAACGCCTCGTATCGAGCGCGCAGCGCGGTGCTGTCGGCTTCGGTGAGCAGTGCCTTGCCGACGTAGGCGACATGCTTCAGGAGTGGGTTCCGCCGGATCGCCGCCGACACGGGCGGTCCGTCCCGAAAGCCGTTGTTGCGGGTGAGAAAGCCGTCGTTGCGGGTGAGTGCGACGTACAGCGCTCGCCTGTCCAGCTCCGGCCGGAGCGCGGCGGGCGCGGCGCCCTTGTTCTCCACGTACGGTGGGTCGATGCGGTGCTCGTAGACAATGGTGGGGCGGCCCGGTAGGTGCCCGGAACGCCATTCCTGATGCTGTGCGCGGCGTTGGCACGCATCTCGAACTTGTCGGCCTGTTTGACGGTGATGAACTCGTGGCGAATGGCGCGCGTGCCGTCGTTGAACGTCACCACTTCTTTCCCCGCCAGGAGGAGCGGCATCAGGTCGGTCTGGCGGATGCCGCTGGCCAGGGCGGCGCGCAGTTGGTCGCTGCCGTGGGCCTGGTAGACGACGCCGTCGGCGGTCTGGTGGATGGCGGGGCCGTCCAGGCCGAGGGCGCGCCGGGTCAGCGCGGCCTCTATCGCTTGGGTGGCTGCCTCGCCGGTCAGCTCAAGTGCCTGCGACCCGTCTCGGAAGATGACAACGGTGGTGTCGCCGTACCTGCCCAGGGTCGCGACATCGCTGAGGTTCTCGGTCAGCCGCTGGGCGGGGTCCATCAGGGGGCGATCGGCGCCGGGCGAAGTGGTGTCCCTGAGGTCCGCGATGATCCCGGCTTCCCGGCTCTGGGGGGCGAGGTGCTGGGATGGGCTCTCCGGCGGAGATGAGGCCGCTACCGTTCGGGATGTGTGCGGCGGCGCGGGTTGATCGCTGGCGGGCCGTTCCGGGCCCCAGTTGAGGAGGCTGTCGATGGAGCGGGGCCCAGGTACGAGGTCCTGACGTGGGGTGGAGGGCTGCTGCGCCTGTCGCGCGCCGTCGGGGCTCGCGTGCTGTTGAGGTTCGTGCTGGGCGAGCATGGTGCGAGGGTCTGTGGCTGCTGTCGGACGTGGGGGCGGATCGGTGCCTGGCGCCGGTTCGACGTCTTGTGCGGTCCGTGACGGCGCGTCGCCGTATGGTGCTGGCCGTGGTGGCGGTCCCGTGTGCGCTGCGGGGTCGGCTCGCTGGGAGGGGTCCTGGGAGGCGGTGGTCTGACGGTTTTCCGCCGGAGTGGTGGATGGTGAGTCGGTGGATGGTTCGTGGGTGCCGACTGTGGATGTGTCGGTGTTGGGCCTGCCGAAGTGTGGGTTCCAGCTTGCCCAGTGGGCGTCGGCGGCGCCGATGGCTCCTGAGGTGAAGCCTTTGAGGAGGCGGGTCAGGTCGAAGGGCTGGTCGTCGAAGGCTTGTGTGGTGGCGTCGGTGAGGCCGCCTGCTATGCCGGAGGCGAGCATGAGGTCGAGGAGTCGGCGTGGGGGTGACAGCCAGGTGGCGCCGGTCAGGAATATGCCGTTGAGGATGCCGGTGCCGATGGAGGTGCCAACCTGCTGCAGGTCGATGTTTTCGCGCCGGTTCTGGGTGGACTGGACGTATAGGTCCATCCCGCCCATGAGTCCGCCGAACAGGGCGATGTTGAACAGCAGTCGCTTGGCCAGTTGCGCGATGGCTTCCCGGGTGAAGCGGGCGCGCAGTCCCGCGGTCGCGGTGGCGGTGCCCGCCGTGGCGGGGTTGAGCAGGAAGGGCAGCAGCGTGGCCAGCTGGAAGATCAGCAGCCCGATCGACATGATGATCATGCGCTTGGTGTACTGGACCTGCACGCCGAGGTTGTTCAGCTCTGTCGCCATGGCCGCCAGCCGGATCAGCACCTCCGCCTGGCGGCGGCCGACCCTGCCCGAGGCGTTGGTGACGAAGGCTCTGAACGCCTCACCGTCCCAGGAGTCCTGATCGGGAGGGGTGACGCCTGAGCCTTCGGCGACCTGGTAGGCGGCCTGGGCCAGCGCGTCGGCCAGCGCGAACAGCTTGGACTCCTCGCCCTGGGGCCAGTCCATGCCGACCACCCAGCCGACCCACGGCCGAGCCCAGTCAGGTACGTCCCAGTCGAGCCACACCCGAAGTCAGGGCCCCGGCCGCTCAGCCGCCCGATAGTTCGCGGCGGTGACGCGCAGCCCGTCGCCGACCCCTTCGAGCTCGTCGATGTAGGCGCCGAAGGCATCGATCACACCGTCGCGCATGACCGGGTACCGCTTCTCCATCTCGGCGCCGTACTGGTCATCGCCCATCGGCCGCCCGGCCGCCACGAACGCCTCGCGCACGTCGCGCAGCACACCGCGGACGCGCTCGGCCTCCTGCGCCGAGGCCAGCCCGGACCGCCTGATCTCACGGTCAGCGGCGATGTAGCCGTCACCCATGCCGCCCCCTTCGCGCTAGTAAATCGAAGCAGCATGGTACAGACTGATCGCCAGATATCGGCCTTCCGTTGCCAAACCTCAGCCTTGCCTTCGGGCAGCCCGCCTGAGCTCGTTGAGGATCTCGAACTCTTCGGCCGTCAGATCGCCCGCCACCTCCAGCGTGCCCTCGGCAGCGTGCATGATGATCGGCTCGGGCCGCTCGTCCTGCTCCGGGAGGACCTCGAAGAGTGGAGGCCGCCGGTCGTCAGTGCTCATGCTCCGAACCTACTCCGGTCACGACCGCCCGAGAGCCGCCGTCCTGTCAGATGCGGCGGCTCCAGCCGGACGTCCAGGAGCGGGAGCACCACGGGCAGCCGGGGCGGTGGCTATCTGCGGGACTTCGTCAGCTGCACGGTCGGGCCGACAGTCGGAGCGTCCGTGGGCTCGGCGTCCGGGTCGACCATGTCCGAGGGCTTCTTCGTCTTCGTGACCTTCGGGGTGGGGCTCGGCTTCCTGGTGGTGGGCTTGGCCGTCGGGTACACGATGACCGGATCGGGCGCGGCGGTGGCCGGCGCCTTGGTCTTCCTCGTCTTCGTGGGCTCGTCGAGGCTCGGGGTGGGGAGGGTGTCGGACGGCACCTCGGGGGTCGGCTCGCCGCCCAGCGGGTCGGCCGGCGTGCCGTCGCCGGCGTCGGCCGTGGCCTGCGTGGTGTTGCCCACGGGCACGATGCTGGACCGGCTGTTGGCCTGCACCACGACCGCTCCCACCACGACCAGCACGGCGGCCGCCGCTGCTCCCGTCAGGGCGAACGTCAGCGTTCGCCGCTGCTTGGCCGATCCGTCCCTCTGCTTGGGAGGGGTCGGCTGTCCTGTGGCGCCCGCCTGCCCGGCCCCAGGACCGTACCCGGCTGTTCGCTGACCCACGGTGGCATGGCCCGGACCCTGCGCCGCATGGGTGTGGCCGGCCGCCTGCTGCGCCGCCGGCGCCTGTCCGGGCGTTTGGCGCGATGCGGGGGCATGGCCGGGTGGCTGTGCCGTCGGCGCCTGCTCGCCGCCCGAGGCGGGGCCGAAGGGGGGCTGCTGGCCGCCCATGCCCGGCCAGCCTCCGGCGGAGTGTGGGCCGTTGGGCGTGGAAGGGCCCGCGGTCATGGGGCCGACCGGGCCGACCGGGCCGACCGGGCCGTTCGGGGCGACGGGGTGGCCGAAGGGGCCTGCCTGGCCAGGCTGAGGTCTGTCCCCGGATTGCATCCACGCGGCCAGGGAGCCGTCAGGTGCGGACGGCTGGCCAGGGTGGACCGGCTGACCCGGGTGGGCGTGCGGCCCCGGCCGGCCACCTGCGCCGTGCGCGCCTCCTGGCTGCCCTGGAACGGGCTGCGGACCCGGGCTGACCGGCTGAGGGCGGGGCTGCGCGGGAGGGGCCTGGGGGCCGGAGAGGGCGGCGGAGGGGAAGGGCTGGCCGGTGAGGCGGATGATCAGCTCGTCCGCCGACGGCCGGTGCGCGGGGTCCTTGGACAGGGCCGCCCCGACGACCTGGGCGAGCGCCCCCTCCATCCCGCCGAGCTGCGGCGGCTCGTGCAGGATCCGGTGCATCACCACCGGGATCGAGTCGGCGCCGAAGGCCGGCCTGCCGGTGGCGGCGTACACCATGGTGACGCCCCAGGCGAAGACGTCGGCCGCCCCCGACACGCTGGCGCCGCTGAGCTGCTCGGGCGCCAGGTAGGACGGCGTCCCCATGGCCATGCCGGTGGCGGTCGCGCCGGGCGAGTCCAGGGCGCGGGCGATGCCGAAGTCGATCACGACGGGGCCTTCGGGGCCCATGAGCACGTTCGCGGGCTTGAAGTCGCGGTGCAGGATGCCGGCCCGGTGGATCGCGGCCAGCGCGGTCGCGGTGCTGATCGCCAGCCGTTCGAGGGCGGCCCCACGGCGGGGGCCCTCGTTGATGACCAGCTCGCGCAGCGACGGGCCGGGGACGTACTCGCTGACGATGTACGGCCGGCTGCCCTCCAGGTCGGCGTTGAGCACGGGGGCCGTGCAGAACCGGGCGACCCGTTGCGCGACGGCGACCTCGCGCAGGAAGCGGTTGCGGGCCTCGGGGTCGGCCACGGAGGCGTGGTGCAGCAGCTTGACCGCGACCTGCTCGCCGGAGTCGCTCCTGCCGAGATAGACGACCCCCTGGCCGCCTTCGCCCAGCCGGGCGAGGAGTTCGTACGCCCCCAGCCGTTGCGGGTCGTCCGACGCCAACGGCTGGTACTGATTCACGTCGGACCCCCAAGACCACACATGACAAATCGACAGCTGCGGCGAAACGCTACCAGCGTGACGATTGGTGCGTGGCCGGACCGTGCCAATCTTTCACGTTTTGATGACGGATGTCAGCGTTTCGAAACGGAAACAGCCCCAGGTGAGACCGGGTCAGATGGCCTTGCCCGGATTGAGCAGCCCCAGCGGGTCGAACACCGCCTTGATGCCCCGCTGCACCTCCTGGGTGAGCGGCCCGGACTCCAGCGCCAGCCACCGCTGCTTGAGCAGCCCGACGCCGTGCTCGCCGGTCAGCGTGCCGCCGAGCCCCAGGGCGTGCGTGAAGACCTCGTCGGCCGCCGCCCAGACCTCGGGGGGCGGCTCGGCCGTGCCGTGCTCGAAGATGAAGACCGGGTGCAGGTTGCCGTCGCCGGCGTGGGCGACCGTGCAGATCCGCACGCCGTGCCGTGCCGCGGCCGCCTCGATCGCGGTGATCATGTCCGGCAGCACCGAACGGGGCACGCACACGTCCTCCACCAGGCACGCGCCCAGGCGCTCCTTGGCCTCGTAGGCCATCCTGCGCAGGCCGATCAGCTCCTCGGTCTCCTGCGGGCTGGAGGAGACGGCGACGAACGACGCGCCGTTGTCCACGCAGAGCTCCTCCATCCGCCGCACCGCGGCCTCGGCGTCGGACGCGTCGGACTGGCCGATCAGCATGGCGTTCGTGCCGGGCTCCAGGCCGATGTTGCGCCAGTCGTCGATCGCCTCCAGCGTGGCGCGGTCGAGCAACTCCATCAGCGACGGCTGGCAGCCGGCCGCCATGATCGCCGAAACCGCCGCGCCCGCGTCGCGGAGCGAGCCGAACTCCGCGGCGAACGTCGCGGGCGGCGCGGCCGGCGCCGGGCGCAGCCGTACCGTGGCCGCGGTGATCACGCCGAGCGTGCCCTCGGAGCCGACGAACAGCCCGGTCAGGTCGTAGCCCGTGACGCCCTTCATGGTGCGCCGGCCGGTGTCCAGGATCCGCCCGTCGGCCAGCACGACCTCCAGTCCGAGCGCCGAGTCCCGGGTCACGCCGTACTTCACGCAGCGCAGCCCGCCCGCGTTGGTCGCCAGGTTGCCGCCGATCGTGGAGATCTCGTACGACGACGGATCCGGCGCGTACATGAGCCCGTGCTCCCTGGCCGCCCGGTCGAGGTCGGCGGTGATCACGCCGGGCTCGACCACGGCGATCTCGTCGGCGGGGGAGAGCTCCCTGATCGCGGTCATCCTGGCCAGCGACAGGACGATCGCGCCGTCCGTGGCCGTGGCGGCCCCGGCCAGGCCGGTGCCCGCGCCGCGCGGCACCACGGGCACCCGGTGCTCCGTGGCCCACCGGAGCGTGGTGACCACGTCGTCACGGGAGGTGGCGAGCACCACGCCCAGGGGCTTGCCGGGCTCGACGAACGTGCGGTCACGAGCGTAGGAGTCGGTCACGTCGGGGTCGGTCAGGACGCGGCCGGCGGGCAGGGCGTTCGCCAGGATTTCCATCGGTCTCACAGATAGCAGCCTATGGTTTGCGTGGACCGGTGCTTAAGGCCAGACTGCCCGGGTGAAAGTGATGTGCCCGATGTGCGCCCATGCTGACCAGGTCGCTTCCGTGCCGGGGACCGTGGCCGAGGGCACCACGTACCGGATCGGGCGCGTCCGGCTGCCCGGCGAGCGCGACATCGCCGACCTGCCCACGGCGGCGTCACTGGGCGCCTCCAAGCGGCTGATGAGCCGCACGCAGCTCGCGGTGTGGCTGTCGTTCCCGAGCCGTCACTACACGCCGTGGGTCCGCAACCAGGGCTGGGTGCTGCTCATCATCGCCGCCCTGGTCCACCTGGTGGTCTCGCTGGTGATCGCGATGGGCAAGGACACCGGCTGGGGCGAGGTGCTGCTCGCGCCGTTCTGCCTGACCGGGGTGTTCTGGCTGTTCGGCGTGCTGCAGGTGGTCGGTTCGTACGGCGCGCGCAAGCGGGACCTGGCCGAGGCGCCGGCCAGGGAGCAGGCGTTCGGCGTGTGGCAGCGCCTCTACTACTGCCGCCGCGACAACGTCGCCTTCGAGCCGGGCGTGGACGTGTCGTTCCACCCGAGCGAGACCAGGGAGTACATCTTCGGTTTCCGGCGTACCCGCGTCTGACCGCCCTCCCGGTGTGGTGGGAGGGCGGGCGCGAGCGGCGGCCGTCAGCCCCGCTCCTCCGCGACGAGACGCACGCACACCGCGAGCCCGGCGATGGCCTGCTCCAGCTCCTCCAGGTCGGGGTAGGTCGGCGCGATCCGGATCGTGCTGTCGGCGGGGTCGGTGCCGTAGGGGTGGGTGGCGCCGGCCGGGGTGAGCGCGATGCCCGCGGCCTTGGCCTTGGCCACGACCTCGCCGGCGTGCGGCACCTCCAGGCTGATGAAGTAGCCGCCCTGCGGGCTGGTCCAGGTGGCGAGCCCGCCCAGCTCCTTGGCCAGGACCCGGTCGACCAGCTCGAACTTGGGCCAGATCAGCTCGGCGTGCCGCCGCATGTGCGCGGCCACGCCCTCGGCGTCGCGCAGGAACTCCACGTGGCGCAGCTGGTTGAGCTTGTCGGGGCCGATCGACTGCTTGCCGGTGTTGGCCAGGAACCACGCGACGTTGTCCGGTGAGGAGCCGAAGAAGGCCACGCCGGAGCCCGCCAGCGTCACCTTGGACGTGGAGCCGTAGACGAACGCCCGGTCGGCGTGGCCGTGCTCGGCGCAGAGCGCGAGCAGGTCGGCGAGCTCGGCGGGCGTGTCGGTGAGGTGGTGGACCGCGTAGGCGTTGTCCCAGAAGATCCGGAAGTCGGGCGCGGCGGTCTCCATGGCGGCCAGCCGGCGCACGGTCTCGTCGCTGTAGACGATGCCGGAGGGGTTGCTGTACTTGGGCACGCACCAGATGCCCTTGACGCTCGCGTCGGCGGCGACGAGCCGCTCGACCACGTCCATGTCGGGGCCGTCGGCGCCCATCGGCACCGGCACCATCCTGATGCCGAGCCGCTCGCAGATGGTGAAGTGCCGGTCGTAGCCGGGGACCGGGCAGAGGAACGTGATCTCCGGCTCCTCCACCCAGCGGCGGACGGCGCCGGGGACGGTGGAGAGCAGGGCGTGCACGACCGTGTCGTGCATCATGGCCAGGCTCGCGTTGCCGCCCACGACCAGCTGCGCGGCCGGCACTTGGAGCAGCGGCGCGAACAGCTCGCGCAGCTCGGCCAGGCCCTGCAGGTTGCCGTAGTTGCGGCCGTCGGTCCCGTCGGCCGCCCGGTAGGAGGCCGGCAGCCGGAGCATGTCGTTGGAGAGATCGAGCTGGCGCGGGGACGGCTTGCCGCGGGTCAGGTCGAGCGAGAGGCCACGCTGGACGAGGTCGGCGTAGTCGCGCTGGGCGTTCACGAGATCTTTCTCCTCCGATCGGTACGGATACGAAGGATAGAAGACGCGGCCACCGGACCTGGAACCGGTTTCGCGATGTGGATGGCCCAGATCGGCGCGTCGGGCGCGTCGCGGCACGGGCAATGTCGCCGAACCGCTTCCCGAGCGGCGATCGTTGGCGTGAAATGAGAGGGAATCGGGGGCAGGCCACCACTCCAGTCGGAGGGAGCAAGCCGTGACGACTGTTCGCGAGACCTCGCTCGAGCAGGTCAGACGGCGTCGCACCGGGACCGTGATCGCCTCCTGGCTGTCGACGACCGACCACAAGGTCATCGGTTACCTGTACCTGATCACGTCGTTCGTGTTCTTCCTGGTGGCCGGCGTCATGGCGATGGTGATCAGGGGCGAGCTGGCCCAGCCGGGCATGCAGCTGGTCGATCAGCAGCAGTACAACCAGCTGTTCACCATGCACGGCACGATCATGCTGCTGCTGTTCGCGACCCCGTTGTTCGCCGGGTTCGCCAACGTGGTGATGCCGCTGCAGATCGGCGCTCCCGACGTCGCCTTCCCCCGGCTGAACGCGGTCGCGTACTGGCTGTTCCTGTTCGGCGGGCTGATCGCGCTGGGCGGGTTCGCCGCGCCGGGCGGGGCGGCCGACTTCGGCTGGTTCGCCTACACGCCGCTCGCCTCGGCCACCTACTCGCCCGGCATCGGCGGCGATCTGTGGATCATGGGGCTGGCGCTGTCGGGTCTCGGCACGATCCTCGGGTCGGTCAACTTCGTCACCACGATCATCGGGATGCGCGCGCCCGGCATGACGATGTTCCGGTTACCGCTGTTCACCTGGAACACGCTACTGACCAGCATGCTGGTGCTGATGGCCTTCCCGGTGCTGGCCGCCGCGCTGCTGGTGCTCGAGTCGGACCGCAAGCTCGGCACCCAGGTCTTCCTGGCGGAGAACGGCGGGCCGCTGCTCTGGCAGCACCTGTTCTGGTTCTTCGGCCATCCCGAGGTCTACATCATCGCGCTGCCGTTCTTCGGCATCATCACCGAGGTCATCCCGGTCTTCAGCCGCAAGCCGATCTTCGGGTACATGGGGCTGGTGGGGGCGACCATCGCCATCGCCGGGCTGTCGATGACGGTGTGGGCGCACCACATGTTCCCCACCGGGCAGGTGCTGCTGCCGTTCTTCTCCTTCATGACGTTCCTCATCGCGGTGCCCACGGGTGTGAAGTTCTTCAACTGGATCGGCACCATGTGGCGGGGCCATCTCAGCTTCGAGACCCCCATGCTCTTCTCCATCGGCTTCCTGGTGACGTTCCTGCTCGGCGGGCTCACCGGGGTGATCCTGGCCTCGCCGCCGCTCGACTTCCACATCAGCGACACCTACTTCGTCGTCGCCCACTTCCACTACGTGGTCTTCGGCACCGTGGTGTTCGCGATGTTCGCCGGGTTCTACTTCTGGTGGCCCAAGATGACCGGCAAGATGCTCGACGACCGGCTCGGCAGGGTGCACTTCTGGACGCTGTTCGTCGGCTTCCACACCACGTTCCTGGTGCAGCACTGGCTGGGCGCGATCGGCATGCCGCGCCGCTACGCCGACTACAGCCCGGGTGACGGGTTCACCGCGCTCAACGAGATCTCGTCGGTGGGCGCGTTCCTGCTCGGCGCCTCGACGCTGCCGTTCCTCTACAACGTCTGGAAGACGGCCCGCCACGCGCCCAAGGTCACGCTCGACGACCCATGGGGCTACTGCAACTCCCTGGAGTGGGCCACGTCCTGCCCGCCGCCCCGGCACAACTTCACCTCGATGCCGCCCATCCGTTCCGAACGGCCCGCCTTCGACCTGCACTACCCGCACGCGCCGAAGGAGACGAAGGAGACGGAGTCGCGGCAGGAAACGCCCGGCTGACCCTTTCCCGGCGAAGGTCACGGTGCTTGTGTGGAGGTGACGTTTCGCCAAATTTTCGCCTATCTAAGGAGATCGGCGATGACAGGCACGAAGACCCCCTTCGCCCCCGAGACGGCCCCCTGCGGGAAGAGGTCCGGCGGTGAACGCCTGTTCGACGACGACGGCTACGGCCTGGTGATCCGCGACCAGTTCTTCGACTGCGGCTGCCGCCGGATCCGGCACGAGTACCACGACGGCAGCATCCACCTGTCCGTCGTCCGCCATGACGGCAGGCGCGTACGAGACCAGAGCGAACCCGACCGCGGGAAGTGAACGCAGATGATCGATGTGCTCATCGTCGGAGGGGGTGGAGCGGGTCTGCGCGCGGCCCTCGCGGTCGCCGAGACGGACCCGGCGCTGAAGGTGGCGGTCGTGTCGAAGGTCTACCCGATGCGCAGCCACACGGTCTCCGCCGAGGGCGGCGCGGCGGCCGTGATCGGCGTGGGAGACACGCTCGACGAGCACTGCTACGACACGATCTCGGGCGGCGACTGGCTGTGCGACCAGGACGCGGTGGAGGCGTTCGTGGCCGAGGCGCCCCGGGAGCTGATCCAGCTGGAGCACTGGGGCTGCCCGTGGAGCCGGGAGGCCGACGGCCGGGTCGCGGTCCGCCCGTTCGGGGGCATGAAGCGGATGCGCACCTGGTACGCCGCCGACAAGACCGGGTTCCACCTGCTGCACACCCTGTTCCAAACGACCCTGAAATATCAGGACATCATCAGGTACGACGAGTGGTACGTCACCACCCTCGTCGTCGACGACGGCCGCGTCCACGGCGTCGTGGCCCTCGACATCAGGACCGGCCGCGTCGAGACCATCGCCGCCCGGACCGTCGTCCTGGCCACCGGCGGCGGCGGCCGGGTCTTCCCGTTCACCACCAACGCCGCGATCAAGACCGGCGACGGCATGGCCCTCGCCTACCGGGCGGGAGCCCCGCTCAAGGACATGGAGTTCGTCCAGTACCACCCGACCGGCCTGCCGTTCACCGGCATCCTCATCACCGAGGCGGCCCGCGCCGAGGGCGGCTGGCTGATCAACAAGGACGGCTACCGCTATCTGCAGGACTACGACCTCGGCCGCCCGACCCCCACTCCCCGGCTGCGCGCCATGGAGCTCGGCCCGCGCGACCGCCTGTCCCAGGCGTTCGTCCACGAGCAGCGGAAGGGCCGCACGGTCGACACCCCGTATGGGCCGGTCGTCTACCTCGACCTGCGGCATCTGGGGGAGTCGAAGATCGACGCTCGCATCCCGTTCGTCCGCGAGCTGTGCCGCAGCTACCAGAACCTCGACCCGGCCACCGACCTCATCCCGGTCCGCCCGGTCGTGCACTACATGATGGGCGGGGTCCACACCGACCTCGACGGCGCGACCACGATCGCCGGACTGTTCGCCGCCGGCGAGACGGCCTGCGTGAGCATCAACGGCGCCAACCGGCTCGGCTCCAACTCGCTCCCGGAGATCCTGGTCTTTGGCCGCCGGGCCGGCGTCGCCGCCGCGGAGTTCGCCCGTGCCCACCGGGAGAGCGAGCCGCCCGCCGTACGGAGCCAGGGAGACGACGAGGCGCGGCGGCTGGCGCGGACGCGCGAGGGGTCGCGCACGGGGGAGCGGATCGCCGACCTGCGCGAGCGGATGCAACACGCGCTCGAAGGCGCGGCCGGGATCTACCGCACCGGCGACGAGCTCACCAAGGCCGTGGACACGCTGGCCGACCTGCGTGAGCGGGCGCAGGAGGCCCGTCTCGAGGACACCAGCGCGACGTTCAACACCGAGCTGATCAACCTGCAGGAGCTGTGCGCCATGCTCGACGTCGCGCGGACCGTCGTGGCCTGCGCGCTGGGCAGGCAGGAGTCGCGCGGCGCCCACCAGCGCACCGACTTCCCGGCCAGGGACGACGAGACCTACCTGGCGCACTCGCTGGTGCACCGCGCGCCCGACGGCACGCCGTCGGTCGGCCTGCTACCCGTGACGATCACCCGCTGGCCTCCAGGCGAAAGGGTCTACGGCCGTGACTGACACCGAGCAACCGGCCACGATCAGGCTGGAGGTCGCCCGCTACCGTCCGGAACAGGACAGCGAGCCGGTCTTCCAGGGCTACGACGTGCCGCTGATGGACGACTGGGCGGTGCTCGACGGGCTCACCTACGTCAAGGACCGGCTCGACGGCAGCCTGTCCTTCCGCTGGTCGTGCCGGATGGGCATCTGCGGCTCGTGCGGCATGAACGTCAACGGCGAGCCCCGGCTGACCTGCGGGTCGTTCCTCGCCGAGTACGGCGACGGCCCCATCAGGATCGAGCCGCTGAAGGGCTTCCCGGTGATCAGGGACCTGGTCGTGGACATCGACGACTTCCTGGACAAGCTCTCGTCGGTGCGCCCCTGGCTGATCAGGGAGGGCGAGGAGCCGCCGCTGACCGCGGAGTACGCGCAGACGCCCGAGCAGCTCGACGCCTACAAGCAGTACAGCATGTGCGTCAACTGCATGCTGTGCTACTCGGCCTGCCCCGTCTATGTGCTGGACCCCGACTTCCTCGGCCCGGCGGCCATCGCGCTGGCGCAGCGCTACAACCTCGACTCGCGCGACATGGGTGACCGGTTCGACGTGCTCAACCTGGACGAGGCGGTGTGGGGGTGCGTGTTCGTGGGGGACTGCACGCGGGTGTGCCCCAAGCACGTGGACCCGGCCGAGGCCATCCAGCGCTACAAGCTGACCGCCGCGCTGCGCTCGGTGCTGCCCTGGAGCAGGCGATGACGGCCCGGGCGCCGTACCGGGCGCCCCGGGACAGGCTGTGGTTCGCCCGGACCCGCTCCGCCACGGTGTTCGTGCTGCGTGAGCTGACCAGCGTGTTCGTGGCCTGGTCGGTGGTCTTCCTGCTGCTGCTCGCCGACGCCGTGCTGAGCGGGACCACGCGGGAGTTCGCCGCGCTGGCCGCCCGGCCCTGGATGATCGCCCTGAACGTGGTGGCGCTGGCCGCGACCGCCTTCCACGCCGTCACGTTCCTCAACCTGGCGCCCAAGGCCACCGTGGTCAGGCTGGACGGCTGGCGGGTGCCCGCCTGGATGATCCAGGGCGGCAACCACTCGGCCTGGCTGGTGATCTCCGGGCTGATCGCCTACTTCGTGCTGAGGTCGTCGTGAAGCGGACCCTGGAGCCGTACCTGTGGCTGCTGTTCAGCGGCGGCGGGGTGGTGGCGGCGCTGGCGCTGCCCGTGCTGGTGCTGCTGTTCGGGGTGCTGATGCCGCTGGGGGTGGTCGACTGGCCGTCCGCCGGCCATCTGACCGCGCTCCTGGACCACCTGCTGGTACGGCTCGCGCTGGTGGTCGTCGTGGTGCTCTGCCTGTTCCACGCGGCGCACCGGATCAGGTTCACCAGTGAGGAGTTGCTGGGCATCGCCCGCTTCGACCTGGTGATCGCGGTGCTCTGCTACGGCGCGGCCGTCGCGGGCGGGGTGACCGCCGCCGTTGTGCTGTTGTGAAATGTCCTGAAATCATTACATTTCAACTTTCCTCTTTACGGTGGCTTTACTCACCCTCTACCGTCCCGCATGGCAATACCTCATGGCCATGCGCCCGGCGATGCCGGGCAGAGAGGGTTCCCGGTGCACAGAAAAAAGCGCCTGTTAGCCACACTCCCGGCGGCCGCCCTCCTCGGAGCCGCACTCACCGCCCCTCCGGCGGCTCAGGCCTCCGTCGCGACGTACGAGCCGAGCGCGTCCGACTACTACATCAACTACGCGCCCCCGAGAGTCGAACCGGATCCCGGCGATCCGCGCCTTCCCGGCAAGAACGCCCGCTCCCTCACTCCGGCTCAGAAGATCGACCGCAAGTTCGCCAGCGGCAACCCGGTCACCGCCAGGGTCCTGGCGAATCGCGAGAACCAGGCCATCAAGACCGGCCGCAACCCCGCTGAGTTCATCTTCAAGAACGCCAAGCAGGCCAAGACCGCCAAGCTCCTGACCGTGCTGGTCGAGTTCAACGAGAACGCGAACGACGACTTCTCCGGCTTCAACCGGCTGCGCACCGTCGACAGCCCGCCGGACGACTGCCTCGTCGAGCCGCCCGGCACCAGGATGAACGGGCCGCTGCACAACACGATCCCCGACCCGGCCACGCTGCCGAACAAGGACAACAACTCCTTCTGGGTCAAGGACTTCAGCACCGCCCACTTCAACAAGATGCTTTACACCGACCAGGGCATCACCGAGCGCGTGCGTCCCGACCTGAAGGACCCGCGCGACGGCAGACCCGGCATCGACATCTCCGGCTTCACGCTGAAGAAGATGTACGAGGAGATGTCCAAGGGCGCCTACTCCGTCACCGGCTCGGCCGTCGGCTGGATCAAGGCCCCGCACTCCGAAGCGTGGTACGGCGCCGCCGCCTGCGGCGGCAATCCCCAGGACATGTCCGGCCACCCCGACAACCCGCTCGGCGCCGGGCAACTGGCCATCGACGCGGTCAACGTGCTCGCCCAGACCCAGCCCGACTTCCCCTGGGCCGACTACGACCTCGAGGACGTCTCCGACGCCGACGGCGACGGCGACTTCGCCGAGCCCGACGGCGTCATCGACCACCTCGTGCTCGTGCACGCCGGCAAGGACAAGTCCGCCGACGGCGGCGCGGAGGGCACCTACGCCATCTGGGCGCACTCCAGCGCGGTCGCCGGCGGCTACCAGGTGCCCGGCACCGACAAGAAGATCTCCAACTACATCGTGCAGCCCGAGGACTCCGGCGTCGGCGTCTTCGCCCACGAGTACGGCCACGACCTCGGCCTGCCCGACCTGTACGACACCTCCGGCTCCGGCAGCTCCGCCGTGGACTTCTGGGACCTGATGTCGAGCGGCTCGCACTCCGGGCCGATCTTCCAGTCGATGCCCACCCACATGGGCCTGTGGGACAAGTGGGTGCTCGGCTGGGCCAACCCCAAGGTCTTCGACCCGGGTGACCGCAAGGGCCTCGTCACCGTCGGCCAGTCCTCGCGCACGCCCAAGCTCACCCAGGACGGCGTCCGGGTCAACCTGGCGTCCGAGCCGCTGAAGATGATCGACCCGCACAGCGGCGCCAACGCCTGGTGGTCCGGCATGGACCAGGAGTGGGCCAACGTCTCCCTGGTCCGCGACGTGCAGGTGCCCGCCGGCACCGACGTCCGGTTCTGGATGTGGAACAACTACGAGATCGAGTCCGACTGGGACTTCGGCTTCGTCGAGGTGTCCACCGACAACGGTCAGACCTGGGCCCAGCAGAAGGTCTTCGACGAGGCCGGCACCGAGGTCACCACCCCGGACGACTACCCGGACCCGAACAAGAACCTCAAGACGTTCGGCGACAAGAAGTACGGCCTCACCGGTGACACCCCGGGCTGGCGGCACGACTACGTCAACCTGACCCCGTTCGCCGGGCAGACGGTCAAGCTGCGGCTCGTCTACAACACCGACGCCGCCTTCACCCCGCGCGGCTGGCACGCCGACGACTTCGAGCTCACCAACGGCGGCACCGCCGTGTGGAGCGACGACGTCGAGGGCGGCGCGAACGGCTGGCACGCCTCCGGCGGCACGTTCACCAACACCAGCGGCCAGGGCTGGACGATCAACAACGGCTCGCGTGAGATCTCCCGCTTCTACCTCGCCGAGTGGCGCAACTTCGACGGGTTCGACAAGGGCCTGCAGTACGCCTACGACACCACGTACTCGCGTGACGGCGCCTGGAAGGTGGAGAAGGTCAAGTACAACGCCCCCGGCCTGCTGGTCTGGTACCGCGACTCGACCTACACCAACAACGTGATCGTCCCCAACCTCAACCTGCCGCCGAGCATCGGCAGCAAGGGCACCCTGCTCCTGGTCGACTCCCACTTCGAGCCGCTACGCCGGGACGGCGCCGCGGCCACGAAGGACCCGTCCAGGAACAAGAACATGGAAGGGCGTACACAGACGTCCAACGCGGCGTTCTCCTTCGGCAAGACCTACCCGCTCAAGGAGTGCCTCGAGGCGCCCGACGAGCCGTTCAGCGAGTACTGCACCGAGATCAAGGCGCTCAAGGGCGTCTCGCAGTTCACCGACGCCAAGACCTGGTATCCGGGTCTGGAGGTGCAGAACGGGTCGCTCTTCTACCGTGACTTCGACGCCTCCGTCGTGGTCCCGTCCAAGGACGACCAGATGTACACCACCCGCGTCGTGAACCTCGACGGCACCCCCGCCACCGAGCTGTACGGCACGGACCTCGGCGACGGGCACATCCTCGGCACCGGCAACCCCGGCGACGAGGGCAAGGCCCTGGGCGTGCAGTTCCAGCTGGTCTCGCCGCTGCCGGGCAACCTGGCCGCGGTCATCCAGGTGACGCCGCCCAAGAAGTGACCCTCCGGGGCCGCCGGGACCCCCTCCCGGCGGCCCTGAGGCGACCTCAGGCACCGGCCGCTACGCCTACGATTGATGACCATGAGCGAACTGCGCACCAAGGCCGAGCACACCGAGGCGATCCGCACGGAACGCCGGGTGGCGGTGGTGGTCAACACTCGCTCCCGGCGGGGCCGGCGCCACTACTTCGAGGTGATCGACCAGATTCACGCGCTCGGCATCGAGCCGCTGGCCGAGATCGGCGTCTACAACCCCAAGCGGCTGCGCGACCTGCTCGACACCGCCCTCGCCACCGGCCCCGACCTGCTGGTCGTGGGCGGCGGCGACGGCACCCTCTCCTCGGCCGTCCGCCACGTCGCCCACCGCGACGTCGCCCTCGGCGTGCTGCCGCTCGGCACCACCAACAACTTCGCCCGCAGCCTCGGCCTGCCGCTCGACCTGGCTGGCGCGATCCGGGTGTTCACCACCGGCAAGGTCGCCGACATCGACCTTGGCATGGCCGACGACCGGCCGTTCGCCAACCTGGCCAGCTTCGGCGTCTCGGTCGAGGTGGCGGGCAAGGTCAAGCCCTGGCTCAAGCGCGTCATCGGCCGCCCCGCCTACCCGCTCACCGCACTCACGATCCTGCCGGGCCACACGCCGTTCCGCGCCTACATCACGGTCGACGGCGAGCGCCACGAGCTGCTCACCCACCAGCTCAACATCGCCAACGGCCGCTTCCACGGCGGCTGGCAGGTGGCCAAGGACATCAGCATCGACAACGGCCTGCTCGTCGCCTACCAGCTCGGCTCGGGCAAGAAGCTGCGGCTGCTCATCGAGACCCTGGCCCGCGCCACGACCGGCCGCTGGCGCAGCCTGGCCGGCGGCCCGTTCGTCACGGGCCGCGAGATGCTGCTGGAGACCGACCCGCCGATGGCCGCCGACGTCGACGGCGAGGTGCGCCTGCGCACCCCGATCCGCCTGCGCGTGGTGCCCAACGGCGTCCGCGTGATGGTGCCCGCCTCCTTCGAGGACAGCTGACCGGTACAACGGGGGCACCGAGCCGCCAGGACGTCCCGCCGGATACGGCCGTGAGACCCGTCACGTCAGGGCGGCCGGGCTGAGCCCGACGCTGGTGTCCGGAGTCTTCGTTGCGAGAGTGCCGCGGCGGGCGTGCTAGGAATCACCCAGGCGCAGGTAGGCGGGGGTCAGCGCCGGGGCCAGGTCGCCGGGCGGCGGGAAGACGCGCAGCAGCAGATCGGGTGCCGCCGCCGACGGGCGGCGCTCCGGCCGGTGCGCCGTCGCGCCCGGCGCGTAGAAGTCGGCCAGCCGGTCGGCGAACGGCACGTCCTCCACCTGTGACAGGCCGGCCGCCGCGGGCTCGTCGGCCAGCGACCCCAGCAGCTCCTCCCGGCCCCGGCCGCGCCAGGCCAGCACCAGGAACGGATCGTCGTCGAACGACTCCGCCAGCAGATACAGCACCGCCGACAGGTGCTTGCACGGGAAACCCCAGTCGGGGCACGAGCAGTCCATGTCGAGGTCGCGCGGGAACAGGTCGACGCCCAGCGCGGCGAACACCTCCTCGATCTCCGTCGGCATCTCGCCGGCCAGCAGTTTGGCCCGATGCACCGCCTGCGCCGCGATCGCCTCCTCGATCGACGCCCACCGCTCCTCGTCGTACGCCTCGATCCTGATCGTGACCCGGTAGGGCTTGGGCCGCGAGCCCTGGACGGACGCGCGGACCAGGCCGGGGGACAGGTCGATGGACAGGACCTGCCCCTTGCGGGCGTAGGCGCGCCCGCGCGTCAGGCGGCCCTTGTCGCAGACCCGCTCCAGGATGTCGATGAACCGTCTCGACCACCAGGTGGAGCCGATCGAGCCGCGTTGCGTGCGGGCCCGGATCCCGCCCTCGACACTGATCGCCCTGGTCGCCTCGAACCAGCCGTCCCTGCCGATCGGCATGCTCAGGCCACCCCCTCGGCCGTCAGCCGGAACACGTCGCGCAGCTCCTCGGTGGACAGGTCGGTCAGCCAGTCCTCGCCGGTGCCGACCACGCGCTCGGCGAGCGCCTTCTTGCGTTCGATCATCTCGTCGACGCGCTCCTCCAGCGTGCCCGCGCAGATCAGCTTGCGGACCTGTACGTTCTTCCGCTGCCCGATGCGGAAGGCGCGGTCGGTCGCCTGGTCCTCGACGGCGGGGTTCCACCAGCGGTCGACGTGGATCACATGGTTGGCGGCCGTCAGGTTGAGGCCCACGCCCGCCGCCTTGAGCGACAGCAGGAACAGCGTCGGCTCCTCGTCCCGCTGGAACCGCTCGACCAGCCGGTCACGCGTCTTCTTCGGCAGCCCGCCGTGCAGCCAGAGCACCGGCCGGTCGAGCCGCTGCGCCAGGTAGGGCTGGAGCATCGTGCCGAACTCCGCGTACTGCGTGAACACCAGCGCCTTCTCGCCCTCGGCCAGGACCTCCTCGGCCAGCTGCTCCAGCCGGGCCAGCTTGCCCGACCGCCCGGCCAGCCGGGAGCCGTCCTTGAGCAGGTGGGCGGGGTGGTTGCAGACCTGCTTGAGTCTGGCCATGGCCGCCAGCACCTGGCCGCGCCGCTCGATGCCCTCGCTGCCGTCGATCCTGGCCAGCATGTCCTCGACGACCGCCTGGTAGAGCGTGGCCTGCTCGGGGGTGAGCGGGCACCACTCCTTGACCTCCAGCTTCTCTGGCAGGTCGGAGATGATGGACTTGTCGGTTTTGACCCGCCGGAGTACGAACGGGCCGGTCGCCCGCTTGAGCGCCCGCGCCGCCTGCTCGTCCTGGCGCGCCTCGATCGGCTCCTGGAAGCGGCTCCTGAACCTCTGCCGCGAGCCCAGCAGCCCCGGGTTGGCGAACTCCATGATCGACCAGAGCTCGGCGAGGTGGTTCTCGACCGGTGTGCCGGTCAGCGCCAGCCGGGTCGGGGCCGGAATGGCGCGCACCGCCCGCGCCTGGAGGGTGCCGCTGTTCTTGATCGCCTGGGCCTCGTCGCACACCACCCGGCGCCACTCGACCTGCCGCAGTGCCTCCAGGTCGCGCTGCGCCGTGCCGTAGGTGGTGATCACCAGGTCGGCGCCCGCGATCTCCGCCGTGTCGCGCCCGCCGCCGTGGTGGACGTAGACGCGCAACCCCGGCGCGAACCTGGCCGCCTCACGCTGCCAGTTGCCCACCAGCGACATCGGGCACACCAGCAGCGTCGGCGTCTCAGCCGCCTCGTGCACCAGCAGCGCCAGCGTGGTGACCGTCTTGCCCAGGCCCATGTCGTCGGCCAGCACCCCGCCCAGGCCCAGCTCCGACAGGAAGCTCAGCCAGGCCAGCCCCCGCTCCTGGTAGGGCCTGAGCACGGCGTCGAGGCCATGGGGCGTGGCCAGCGGACGCAACCGCTGCTCGGCCTGGCCGGACAGCAGGTCGCCGAGCACCCCGTCGGCGTCGACCGCCACCAGCGGCAGCTCGTCGTCGCCCTGCACGACCTGCCGCAGCAGGTCGGCGACGGGCAACTCGCCCGTCCGCTCGCGCTCCACGGCCTTCAGCGCCGCGTCGAGCCCGCGGTCGTCGAGCTCCACCCACTGCCCGCGGACCCGGACCAGCGGCACCTTGAGCCTGGCCAGCTCGGCCAGCTCCTCCTCGCTGATCGTCTCGTCGCCCACCGCGAGGTCGATCCGGAAGTCGACCAGCTCGCGCAGCCCGAACCCCTGGCTCGCCACCGCCTGCGACCTGGCGCGGGTGGTCAGCTTCAGGCCCAGCCTGCTGCGGCCCGCCCAGCGCGGCAGCTGCACCCCGAACCCCGCCGCCTGCAGCAGCGGCGCCGCCTGCCTCAGGAACGCGAACGCGCCCGCCGTGTCGAGCCGCAGCTCGTCCGGCTCGGCCACGCGCAACGTCCGGTCGAGCTCGGGATACAGCCGCGCGGCGCGGCCCAGCCCGGCCAGCAGCTCCCGCTCGGGCCGGCCGGGCAGGCCCGTGACCCGCTCGCCCCTCCACACCGTGCGCGCCGGCACGTACAGGCTCGGGTCGTCGGCCGCCTGCAGAGCCAGCTCCACCCGCCACTCACCGCCCCCGGCAGGCTCGGCGACCCTGGCGGTCTCACCGGCTTCGGCAGGTTCGACGGCCGGGGTGCGCTCGCTCTCCCCGGCAGGTGTGCCGGGGACGGGGGGTTCCACGAGACGGAAGCAGACGCGGGTGGCGCCCTCGGCCCTGGTGACCGCTTCGCGCCACGCCTCCAGCTCCGTCCGCAGCCGAGGATCGTCAGGGCAGGAGGAGTCGGGGCCGGTCAGCGCCGCGAGCCAGCGCTCTTCGAGCGTCTTCGGCCCGCTCACCAGCGGCTCGTGCAGAGCCTGCCTCATCAATGCGTCGGTGAACACGTCGAGCGCCTCGGTGAGCACCGCGCCGGACGGGCGCTCGGTCGCGGCGGTGCGGCAGGCGGGCGGCATCGCCTCGGCCAGCTCCCTCGCGTAGGCGGCGTCGGCGCCGGTCACCACCGGCCGCCACACCGCCCGCGCGCCCGCCTCCGGCCCGTCCCGCTGGGCGCGTGGGCCGCCGGCCCGGGCGGTGGGGGCAGACGCCGGGGCGGTGACCAACTGGGGGATGACGCGTCCGCGTCGCAACAGATCGTGGGCGAAGGCGGCGACGGCCGCCCAGTGGCGGACGGTGGCGGTGGGCGGGGGCTGCGCGAGGACGCGCAGGGCGTCGCCGGTGGCCGGCACGACGGCGGGCACCCGCCACAACCGCAGACGCGGCCTGACCACCTCGGACAGCCGTCCCGTCTCGGGCGACGGCACCGGCTCCCTGACCGATCCGGGCAGCAACAGCTCCAGCACCCGTTCAGTGCCCTCGGCTTCGAGACCGGTGTGGGCGAGGGCGTCGGCGAGGGTGTGGGACGGTGCGGCGAAGGGGTGAAGGCGCGCGGTCCCGGATCTGGTCGCCGGGGAGGCAGGAAGGGCAAGGGATGGAGCGGAATCGGGAATCTCCGCCCAGAACGCGAGACCGTCTCCCGCCCAGACCGCGTGTAGCACCAGCACCACGGCAGGCTACCCGCTCAACGGAAGATCAGGTCTGTCTCCAGCTTGATCCCGAACGGCTCAGGCAGCTCCAGCGGTTGGCCGGATTCGGCGATGACCGAGGTCTGATACCTCCCTGCGAAGAGGTCGCACAGCAGTCTGACCGATGGCCGTTCGGAGAAGTCGTCCAAGATCAGCATCACAGGAATGCCAGCCCGTGCGTACTCGGCGGGCTTGATGGTCAGATCATCGTGAGGACTGTCGGAAGAGATCACCTCCACCGCCATCAGGGTGCCATAGCCGTACGCCCGGTTGTCGTCGAACTCCGGGCAGTCCGGCGGCGCGATGAGCAGGTCGGGCAGCCGCTTGTCACCACGCTCGGGAGGAATGTGCACCGCCCAGCACTGGTGGAACTCCCAGCCGTTCTTCCGCTTCACGTCATACAGCTGGTCGGCCAGACGGTCGAGCAGGACGCCATGACGTCGTTTCGCCCAGGGGCTCACTATGATCCTTCCGCCCACGATCTCAGCTCTCCAGCCGTCCTGGATGAGGTCCTGCCAGAGCCGCTCGCGGCGGAGCTCGTCCTCGGTCGGGCCGGATGCCCCCCATCCCGGCCCCCACGCGCGGGCGGATGGCGGCTGCGGCTCGGGACCCCGCACGGTGTCGTGCTGGCGGGTTTTCCTGCGCGTGATGCCGGTGGCCATGGCCGTCACCCCTTCGTCCGTGTCATCGAGAACACTACACCGCGTGACCGTTCGTTGACCCAGCGAGAGAGTGGCCGCGGACCGCGGCGAGCGAAGGGAGGAGTCGTAGGCTTGAGGTATGAATCCTCCCGGATCGTGGTGTGAGCGGCCCAAGCCGCAGGCTCCCTCGTGCGAGCTCCCGTCCGCGTGGAGCAAGCCGAAGAAGCCCGACAACTGGTGTGAGACGCCCAAGTCGCCGATCTTGTCGGTGCTCGACTTCCTGGTTCGCGCCGCCAGGAGGTGACGGCCCGCGCCGTCGCGCCGTCCGCGTGATAGAAGGCGTTCTGACTGGGTAGTCGCCTTCCTCAGCAGAGGGAGGCGACCACGTGAACGACACACACAAGCTCGTCAACGATCTGTCAGAGCAGGTCTCCAGGCTCGTCAGAGACGAGGTGCGGCTGGCCCGGTTCGAGCTGACCGAGAAGGGGAAACGCGCCGGATTCGGCGCCGGTCTCTTCGGCGGAGCCGGCATGGTCGCGTTCTTCGGCGCGGCCACGCTCGTGGCGGCCTTCGTCATGCTGCTCGCCCTGGTCATGCCCGCATGGGTGGCCGCGGTCGTCGTGGCGGTGGTCCTGTTCGCCATCGCCGGCGTGCTCGGGCTGGTCGGCAAGAAGAAGGTCAAGCAGGCCGGTTCGCCGATGCCCGCGGAGACCATCGCGAGCGTCAAGGCCGATATCGCGACGG
Organism: Nonomuraea sp. CX421; assembly: GCF_059358955.1. Taxonomy (NCBI): domain Bacteria; kingdom Bacillati; phylum Actinomycetota; class Actinomycetes; order Streptosporangiales; family Streptosporangiaceae; genus Nonomuraea; species Nonomuraea sp. CX421. The sequence continues at coordinate 79,054 of NZ_JCADBK010000020.1, forward strand.
TCAAGGAGAGTGTGCGGCGATGAGCGAGACGGACCCCGGCTACAGCGAGGAGCACGCCGGAGAGGTGGGCGCCCACAGGAGCAGGGTGGGCATGCCCACGGACGACAAGTCCATCAACGTGCCTCCGACGAGGGCGGGCGCGGCGGAGAACGCGCTGCACGCCGAGGAGGAACGCGAGGAGCACGGGAAGTTCATCCCCGAGGCCCCGCTCGAGGACGATCGGGCCGCCGCGCTCCGCGCCCGCGAGATCGAGACGCGGTCCCTGCAGGGCGGCGATCAGGCCGGGCCGGCCGGCACCCATACCACCACCCGCCACACCGGCACCGGAAGACGCCGGTGGGCGGTGGGAGACGACGAGGAGGAACGCGTGCGTGAAGAGATCAGGACCACCCGGCAGGAGCTCGGTGAGACCGTGGCGGCACTCGCCGACAAGACCAACGTGAAGGCTCGGGCGAACGACGCCGCGGCCGCCGCGAAGGTGAGGGCGGCCGACGCCACGGCGGCGGCCAGGCACAAGGCGGCGGACGCGACCGCGCTGGCCAAGGAAAGGGCGGCCGACGCGACCGCGCTGGCCAGGCACAAGGCGGCCGACGCGACGGCCGTGGCCAAGGTCAAGGCGTCCGACGCGGCGGTGGTGGCGAAGCAGAAGGCGGCCGAGGTGGCTGGCAAGGTCCGCGAGGTCACCCCCGACCAGGTGAAGGACGCGGCGGACAAGGTCACCGCGGAGGCGCGCAGGCGGCCGGCGCTGGCGATCGCCGCGGCCGGTGTCGTCGTCGCGCTCCTGCTCCGCCGGATGACCCGGCGCACGAGGAGGAAGTGACCCGTTGAGCGCCCCGCAGGGTCCCACGGATCTGCCGCGCCGAGCCTGGTGGAGGGTGCTGAAACGGACGTTCTCCGAGTTCAGACGGGACAGGGTGCAGGACCTGGCAGCGGCGCTCACCTACTACGCGGTGCTGTCGATCTTCCCGGCGCTGATCGTGCTGGTGTCGCTGCTCGGGCTGCTCGGCCGCGAGGACACCGCCGCGCTGGTCGGCGGCATCACCGTGCTGGCGCCCGCCGAGGTTCGCGACCTGCTGACGGAGGGCGTGTCGGGCGTCCAGCGGGTGGGCGGCTCGGCGGGGCTCATGGCGATCGTGGGACTGGCGGTCGCGCTGTGGTCGGCCTCCGGCTACATCGCGGCCTTCATCCGGGCCGCGAACGTCATCTACGACATCGAGGAGGGGCGTCCCTTCTGGAAGGTCACCCCGCTCAGGATCGGCCTCACGATCCTGGTGACCGTGCTGCTGGCGGCAGGGGCGATCGCGGTGACGCTCACCGGCCGGCTGGCCGACGTGGCGGGGAAGGCTTTCGGGCTCGGCAGCGCCGCGGTGAACGCCTGGGACGTGCTCAAGTGGCCCGTCCTGGCCCTCATCGCGGCGGGGCTGATCATGGTGCTCTACTGGGCGGCGCCCAACGTGATCCAGCCCGGGCTGCGCTGGATCACGCCGGGCGGGCTGCTGGCGGTGCTCCTGTGGGTGATCGTCTCCGGCGGGTTCGCGCTCTACGTGGCGTACTTCGGCTCGTACAACAAGACGTACGGCACGCTGGCCGCGGTCGTGGTCTTCCTGGTCTGGCTGTGGCTGTCGAACATGGCGCTGCTGTTCGGCGCCGAGCTGGACGCCGAGCTGATCAGGGAGCGGCACATCGCCGAGGGCGGGCGTGTGGAGCAGGAGCCCTACGCGGTCCCGCGTGACGAGCCGGAGCCCGATAGCCTGCCGGGATGAGGTCTCGAAAGGCGCTGCCGTCCGTCGCGCTGGTCGCGCTGCTGGCCGCGGGCTGCGGCGGAGGATCGGCGGTCAGCGACCTGGGCACCGTGGTCAAGGGGGCCAAGGGCGCGACCGTGCCGGTCGAGCTGGGCGTCGGCAAGCGCTTCTCCCTCGCGGTCGCCGACGACCCGTCGGCCGGCGACGAGTGGAGCCTGGTCGCGGTGCCCGACGCCAAGGTGGCCTCGTACATCAGCGAGGAGCGCCGCCCCGCCGGCGACGCGCCCGGCGCGGGCGGCACCACCTACTTCGTCTTCAACACCAAGGGGCCCGGCAGCGCCCGGATCACGCTGCGCGACTGCGTCCGGTGCGGCACCGGCACGGCGCCGCCCGACGAGCAGAGCAGGCAGCTGTCCGGCGAGGCGATCTTCGAGCTCACCGTCAGGTGAGTCCTTGCCCCCGGCGGCCGCCTCCGGGAGGCTTCGCCGCATGGACTTCAGTCTGATGGACTTCATGCGTGTGCGCGCGTCCGGCGACGGCGCGGAGACGATCTCGTGGTGGACCGGCGACGTGTACGGCTGGCGGCGCGACGACGGCCCGCACCACCTGTTCGGCTTCGAGGGCCTCAACGTGGCCCGCGCCGTACGAGCCGACGACGGCTGGCGGCTGCTCAGCCGCGAGGCGGCGGCCTACCTCGACCCCGAGACCAGGCAGGTCGTCGACGCCTGGGACAACCCGTTCACCGGCGAGCGGGTCGAGGTCCAGCACGTCTTCAACGACCCCGTCAACCAGCGGCTCGGCGATCGTCCGGTGCCGGCCACGCGCCTGGGCGAGCAGGTGGCGTTCAACGTCGACGTCCGGCTGGCCTACCCGTCGCCGCTCAGGGTGGCCGACCATCCGCGCCACTCGGCGGGCGACACCTACCGGGCGATGGAGCTGTTCCAGTTCTTCGCCCGGGCCGGCGACCTCGATTCGGGGATGCCCGACGTGCCGTGCGTGTTCTCCTGGTGCCGGGTCTCGCCGTGGCTGCCGTGGATGGCGATGGGGCAGCGCGAGGGCGCGCTGGTCTACCACTGCCGGGGCGCCAAGACGGCCGAGGTGCCCGGCCGGCTGCGTGAGCACGTGGGCGAGCACTTCCTGCACGCGCCCACGGCCTGGTCGGCGCCGAACATGACGAGCTGGACCGCCTTCGCCGCCAGGGCGGCGGCCTCGTGAGCGACGACCCGTTCTGCCGGATCATCGCGGGGGAGCGGCCCGCGTTCGTCGTCCATGAGGACGACCTGACCGTCTCCTTCCTCGACGGCCGCCCGGTCTTCAAGGGGCACGTGCTGGTGGTGCCCCGGGCCCATGTCGAGACGTTGTCCGACCTGACGGAGGTGGGCCCGTTCTTCGAGCGGGTCCAGGAGATGGCGCGTGCCGTGGAGGCGGGCCTGGAGGCCGGCGGGACGTTCGTCGCGCTGAACAACCGCGTCAGCCAGAGCGTCCCGCACCTGCACGTGCACGTGGTTCCGCGCAACCCCAAGGACGGCCTGCGGGGCTTCTTCTGGCCGCGCACCAGGTACGCCTCCGACGAGGAGGCCCGGTCCTACGCGGCCACGATCGCCGGGGCGCTGTCCGGGGGCGCGACGTGACGTCCGCCGGGTAGGCTCCGGCGACGTGGAATACCTCGTCGGGGTCGCGGTCGTGGCCGTCCTCGTGGGCGTGCCCGCGATCGTGCTCTGGCGGGTCATGCGCGGCCGCCGCGAGCTCGGCACCAGCCCTGCCGAGCGGGCCACGTTCGAGACCCTGCACACCGCCTCCCTGGCCGGCCCGCCGCTGCGCGCGGGCCTGACGGCGGACGGGGCGGAGCGGGCGTCGCGGCACCTGCGCGCGCTGCTCGGCTCGTCGGCGCTGGCCATCACCGACGGCGAGCACCTGCTGGTCTACGACGGCGCCGGTGACCACCACGCCGGGCAGGCGTTCGAGCACGCCCAGGCGACGCTGCAGGACGGCCGCACCCAGGTGCTGGCCATCGAGTGCCACCTGCTGGAGTGCCCGATCAGGCATGCAGTGGTGGTGCCGCTGACCACGGACGACCGGGTCGTCGGCGCGCTGGCCGCCTACGGGCCGAACGCCTCGGCGGGCCTGGTCCGGGCCGCGCAGGAGGTGGCCGGGTGGGTCGACTCGCAGCTGGAGCTGGCCGAGCTGGACCGCTCGCGGACGCTGCTGATGGAGGCCGAGGTGCGGGCGCTGCGCGCGCAGATCTCGCCGCACTTCATCTACAACTCGCTCACCACCATCGCCTCGTTCGTCCGCACCGACCCCGAACGCGCCCGCGAGCTGCTGCTGGAGTTCGCCGACTTCACCCGCTACTCCTTCCGCAGACACGGTGAGTTCACCACGCTGGCCGAGGAGCTGCGCTCGATCGACCGCTACCTCATCCTGGAGCGGGCCCGGTTCGGCGACCAGCTGCAGGTGACGCTCCGCATCGCGCCCGAGGTGCTGCCGGTCGCGGTGCCGTTCCTGTGCCTGCAGCCGCTGGTGGAGAACGCCGTCAGGCACGGCCTGGAGAGCAAGAACGGCGTCGGCCGCATCGCGATCATCGCGGAGGACGCCGGGGCGGAGTGCCGGATCAGCGTCGAGGACGACGGCCTCGGCATGGAACCCGACCGGTTACGCCGCATCCTGGCCGGCGAGATCGCCCCCGAGGGCGGGGTGGGCCTGGCCAACGTGGACGAACGGCTCCGCCAGGTGTACGGGGACGACTTCGGTCTGGTCGTCGAGACGGGAGCGGGGGCGGGCACGAAGGTCAACGTCAGGGTGCCGAAGTATCACCCCGGCGTCTCCGCCCGTTGACCTCGATCTTTCTTGTCGGTTTTATCACTGTCTATGGCACAACTACGGGTCCTCGCGGTCGACGACGAGCTTCCGGCCCTGGAAGACCTGTCCTACCTGCTGCGTGCCGATCCCCGCATCGGCGAGGTCGCCACGGCCAGGGACGGGGCGGCGGCGTTACGCCTGCTCGACCGGGCCATCGCCGAAGGCCGGCCGATCGACGCGGTCTTCCTCGACATCAGGATGCGCGGGCTGGACGGCGTGGTGCTGGGGCGGCTGCTGTCGCAGTTCGCCAACCCGCCGCGGGTCGTGTTCGTCACCGCGTACGAGGAGCACGCCGTCGACGCGTTCGAGATCAAGGCCGAGGACTACCTCCTCAAGCCGGTGCGCCCGGAACGGCTGGCCGAGGCGATCAGGCGGGTCGCCGTCTCGGCGGACGTGCCGGTGGACGCCGGGGAGTCCGACACGATCCCGGTCGAGCTGGGCGGCGTGACCCGGTTCGTGTCCAGCGCCGACGTCGTCTACGTCGAGGCGCAGGGCGACTACGCCCGGCTGCACACGGCGGCGGGCAGCCATCTGGTGCGCATCCCGCTGGCCACGCTGGAGGAACGGTGGTCCACGGCCGGGTTCGTCCGCGTGCACCGCAGCCACCTGGTCGCGGTCAAGCACATCGAGGAGCTGCACATCGACTCCGGGCGGTGTACGGTCCGGGTGGGCGAGACCGAGATACCGGTCAGCCGCCGTCACACCCGTGAGCTGCGTGACCTGCTGGTCCGCCGGGCCAGGAAGGGGAGACCGGAGTGAGCCCCGAGCCCCGGCCGGCCCGCAGGGTCTCGTCCGGCCGTGCCGACGCCCCCCGCAGGGTCCCGTCCGGCCGCGGCGACGTCCCCCGCCGGGTGACCGTGACGAGCCCGCGCACGGCCGCCGCGCGCCGTCCCCGCTATCCCGCCACCCGCGAGATCGACGAGCAGACACACCTCGGCGAGGTCTACATGCGCTCGCTGCTGCGCACCCAGTTCCGTCTCGCGCTGTTCGTCTGCACCGTGCTGGCGTGTGTCGTGGGCGGCCTGCCGCTGCTGTTCCTGGCCATCCCCGAGCTGCGCGAGGCCGACCTGCTCGGCATCCCGGTGCCGTGGGCGGTGCTCGCCGGCCTGATCTACCCCGCCTTCGTCGTCGGCGCCTGGCTCTACGTGCGCCAGGCCGAGCGCAACGAGCGCCACTTCGCCGACCTGGTCGAACGCCCGTGAGCGGGCGTTCGGCGGAGCCGGGCCGGTGAGTTTGGCGGCGGTGGTCACCGTGATGGTGGCGACCGTGCTCATCGGCGCCTTCGGCATCCGCTTCTCCCGCACCACCTCCGACTTCTACGTCGCCTCCCGCACGGTCAGCCCGCTGTGGAACGCCTCGGCCATCGGTGGCGAGTATCTGTCGGCCGCGTCGTTCCTCGGCGTGGCCGGGCTGATCCTGTCGTTCGGCGCCGACATGCTCTGGCTGCCCGTCGGCTGGACCGGCGGCTACCTCGTGCTGCTCGTGCTGGTGTCGGCGCCGCTGCGCCGCTCGGGCGCCTACACGCTGCCCGACTTCGCGGAGGCGCGGCTGGAGTCGATGTCGGTGCGCCGCACGGCCAGCGTGCTGGTGGTGCTCATCGGCTGGCTCTACCTGATGCCGCAGTTCCAGAGCGCCGGCCTGGTGCTGCGGACGATCACCGGGGCGCCGGTGTGGGCGGGCGGGCTGCTGGTGGCCGTCGTGGTCGCGGTCAACGTGCTGTCGGGCGGCATGCGGTCGATCACGTTCGTGCAGGCGTTCCAGTACTGGCTCAAGCTGACCGCGCTGGCGCTGCCGCTGGTGTTCCTGCTGCTGGCCTGGAAGAGCGACGGCGCTCCGGCGGTGAGCGCGGCGGACGCCGCGACCTGGCAGGTGCCGCTGGCCGGGGGCAAGGAGTACGGGCTCTACTCGACCTACTCGCTGATCCTGGCCACGTTCCTGGGCACGATGGGGCTGCCGCACGTGCTGGTGCGCTTCTACACCAACCCCGACGGCCAGGCGGCCCGCCGCACCACGCTGGTCGTGCTGTCGCTGCTCGGCGCCTTCTACCTGTTGCCCTCGGTGTACGGCTGGCTGGGCCGGATGTACGCGCCCGACCTGGTCCGCACCGACGCGGTCGTGCTCACGCTGCCCGGCCGGATGGTCGGCGGCACCCTGGGCGACCTGCTGACGGCGCTGGTCACCGCCGGGGCGTTCGCGGCGTTCCTGTCGACCTCGTCGGGGCTGACCGTGTCGGTGGCCGGGGTGATCGCCCAGGACCTGCTCAAGGGCGGGGTGCGCTCGTTCCGGATCGCGACGCTGATGGCGGTCAGCGTGCCGCTGGCGCTGGCGCTGTGGGCCCGCGCCCTGCCGGTGGCCGACGTGGTGGGGCTGGCGTTCGCGGTCGCCGCGTCGTCGTTCTGCCCGTTGCTCGTGCTCGGCATCTGGTGGCGGCGGCTCAGCAGCACTGGCGCCCTGGCCGGGCTGTTCGTGGGCGGCGGGCTGGCCTGCGCGGCGGTGCTGGTGACCATCGTGGGCGGGCCGTACGAGGGGCTGGCCGACGCGTTGCTCGCCCAGCCCGCGGCCTGGACCGTGCCGATCGCGTTCACGGTCATGGTGGCGGTGTCGTTCCTGACGCCGCACCGGGTGCCGGCGGGCGTGGCCAGGACGATGGTCCGGCTGCACACGCCGGAGAACCTCGCCCTTGACCGCGGTGACTGGCGGCCCCGCTCCTCCTGATTCCGTAGGGGCGACCGTTCGTCGTACGGATGGCACCTTTCATCGCAAGCCGTACACAACTAACCGCCGCTCGCCTGCGACTCGCCGAACAACCCCGTCCCCGCTCTCCACGCCGGATAGGTTGCGCTCTTACCTTGAGCGTGATCCGCATCACAGTGGAGGACTCGTGACAACCAGAGAACATGACGCATCCGTCTATGAGGAAGTTCAGGAGAGCAGCGAATTCCAGGATCTGAAGCGGCGCTTCCGCCGGTGGACGTTCCCGATGACCGTGGCCTTCCTGGTGTGGTACCTGCTGTACGTGGTGCTGTCGGGCTGGGCGCGTGACTTCATGGGCATCAAGCTCGTCGGCAACCTGAACGTGGCGCTGCTGTTCGGGCTGCTCCAGTTCGTGTCGACGTTCTTGATCGCCTGGGCCTACGCCCGGCACGCCGAGAAGAAGCTCGACCCCATCGCCGACAAGCTCCGCCACGAGGTCGAGGAGAAGACGCAGTGAACTCCGAACTCCTGGCCACGATCCTGTTCCTCGCCTTCGTCGCGCTGACGTTGGTGATCACGTTCAGGGCCAGCCGGCAGAACAAGACCGCCGCCGACTTCTACGCGGGCGGCCGGTCCTTCAGCGGCGCGCAGAACGGCCTGGCGATCGGCGGCGACTACATGTCGGCCGCGTCCTTCCTGGGCATCGCCGGCATCATCGCCCTGTCCGGCTACGACGGCTTCCTCTACTCCATCGGCTTCCTGGTGGCGTGGCTGGTCGCGTTGCTGCTCGTCGCTGAGCTGATGCGCAACTCCGGCAAGTTCACCATGGCCGACGTGCTGGCCTTCCGGATGAGCCCCCGCCCGGTGCGCACCGCCGCGGGCGTCTCGACGATCACGGTCAGCATCTTCTACCTGCTCGCCCAGATGGTCGGCGCCGGCGCCCTGGTCGGCCTGCTCCTCGGCGTCACCTCGCCCGCCGGCAAGGCGTGGACGATCGTCGGCGTGGGCGCCCTCATGATCGTGTACGTGGTGTTCGGCGGCATGAAGGGCACCACCTGGGTGCAGATCGTCAAGGCCGTGCTGCTGATGGGCGGCGCGGCGCTGATCACCGTCCTCGTCCTGGCGCACTACGGCTTCAACCTCTCGTCCCTGCTGGGCGAGGCGGCGTCGCAGAGCGGCAAGGGCGGCAACTTCCTCATCCCCGGCCTCAAGTACGGCACCGAGGCGCAGGGCCTGGCCGGCAAGATCGACCTGATCAGCCTCGGCCTCGCCCTGGTGCTCGGCACCGCGGGCCTGCCGCACATCCTGATCCGCTTCTACACCGTCCCGACCGCCAAGGACGCCCGCAAGTCGGTGCTCTGGGGCATCGGCATCATCGGCACGTTCTACCTGCTCACCCTGGTCCTCGGCTTCGGTGCCGCGGCCCTGGTCGGCAGCAAGGCGATCGCCGCCGCCGACGCCGCGGGCAACACGGCCGCGCCGCTGCTGGCCAAGGCCATCGGCGAGACGTTCCTCGGGGACGTGGGCGGCACGATCCTGCTGGCGCTGATCGGCGCGGTCGCGTTCGCCACGATCCTGGCCGTGGTGGCCGGCCTCACGCTGGCCTCCTCCTCCAGCTTCGCCCACGACCTGTACGCGCACGTGTTCAAACGCGGCACCGCCACCGAGCGAGAGGAGGTGCTGGTGGCCCGCGTCTCGGCGTTCGTCATCGGCGCCGTCTCGATCGGCCTGGGCATCCTGGCGCAGGGGCAGAACGTCGCGTTCCTGGTGGCGCTGGCGTTCGCGGTGGCCGCCTCCGGCAACCTGCCGGCCATCCTCTACAGCCTGTTCTGGAAGAGGTTCAACACGGCCGGCGCGGTCAGCGCCATCTACGGCGGCCTGGTCTCGGCGCTCGTCCTGGTCATCTTCTCCCCGGTGGTGTCCGGCGGGCCGACGTCGCTGTTCAAGACGGCCGACTTCGCCTGGTTCCCGCTCAGCAACCCGGGCATCATCTCGATCCCGCTCGGCTTCCTGTGCGGCTGGCTCGGCACCGTGCTGAGCAAGGAGTACAACGCGGCCAAGTACGCCGAGATCGAGGTCCGCTCGCTCACCGGCGTCGGCGCCGAGCAGGCCACCAAGCACTGATCCCCGCTCGGCGAAGGGGGCCCGGTCGTCCCGTCACGGCCGGGCCCTTGGGCCCCTAAGAGCTCACCGGCTCGGCCCGCAGCCGGGCGGAGTGCTTCACCAGCGCGATGAGCACCTCCCTGCTTGAATCGCGCTTCCTCGCGTCGCACATGATGATCGGGATCGAGGGGTTGAGCTGGAGCGCCAGCCGTACCTCGTCCAGCTCGAACGTGGTCGACCCCTCGAAGCAGTTGACCGCCACCACGAACGGCGTGCCGCGCCGCTCGAAGTAGTCGACCGAGGGGAAGCAGTCGGCCAGGCGGCGGGTGTCGGCCAGGATGACCGCGCCCAGCGAGCCCTCGGCCAGTTCGTCCCAGACGAACCAGAACCGCTCCTGCCCCGGAGTGCCGAACAGGTAGAGGACGTACTCGTCGCTGAGGGTGATGCGGCCGAAGTCCATCGCCACGGTGGTGGTGCGCTTGGCCTCCACCGCCGTCAGGTCGTCGATGCCGACTCCGCGATCGGTGAGCACCTCCTCGGTGCGCAGCGGCCGGGTCTCGGAGACCGCGCCGACCATCGTGGTCTTTCCCGCACCGAAACCGCCCGCGATCAGGATTTTGATCGCGGTCGGGATACGCGGGCGTTCAGAGCGATCGAAGACCATCGAGCACCGCCCTGTACATCTTCATGTCACGCATGTCCACCTCGGATTGCGGTTCCTGGGCCGATACGAGTTCTCTGTCGAACAGGTCGCCGAGCAGCACGCGGATCGTGCCCGCGGGCAGGTTCAGATGGGCGGCGATCTCCGCGACCGACTTCGGCTCCCGGCACAGCCGCAGGATGCGGAGATGCTCGGGGTCGAGGCCGGCCTCCGGGCCCGGCGGGGGGCCGACGGCCAGCGCCATGGAGATGAGATCGAACCTCCCGTGGGCCGGGCGGGTGCGCCCGCGCGTCACGACGTACGGCCGGATGATCTCCGGGTCGATCCAGTGGTCCTCGCCCGGTTCGTCCGGGCCGTTCACCGGTCGCTCCCGGCGACGGCCCCGCCGGTCCGCGCCGCCGAGGTGAGGTACTGGCCGACGCGGGCCACCAGCATGGCCATCTCGTACGCGATCAGCCCGATGTCGGCGTTCTGCGCGCAGAGCACGGCCAGGCAGGCGCGCTCTCCCGCGACGGTCACGATGAGGAACTGCGAGCGCCATTCCACGACCGTCTGCTTGACCGCGCCGCCTCCGACGTGCTCGGAGACGCCCTTCGCCAGGCTCTGCAACCCGGAGGAGACCGCCGACAGGTGCTCGCCGTCGGTCCGTTCGAGCCCCGCCGACGAGGCCATCAGCAGCCCGTCGGACGACAGCACGATGGCGTGCTCGGCGTCCTTGACCCGGCCGATCAGGTCGTCGAGGAGCCAGTTGAGATCCGTGCCAGAAGTCGGTGTCACGTGGAGCCTCCCGGCTGCTGGTCCTCGATGAGCTTGGCGGCTTCGGTCCGGCCCAGCCGGGTGCCCGACTGGAGGGATCCCATCATGGCCCTGATCTCTTCCGGCGAGCGCTCGTCATCGTCTTCCTTGTCGCTGGTCTGTACGGCAGGGGCCTCTTCGCGCAGGGCGGGCGCCAGGTTGGCCTGAGGCACCCGGAGTGGCAGGCCCGAGGGCGTGAACTCGGCGGGCTTCACATCGCTTTCCCCTTCGGTCTCCGGTTCGCGGGGGACGGGCGCCGCCTGCTCCTGGGGCACGTCGGGCTGTAAGGTGAGCGCCCGGCGCGAGGAGGCGACGTTGAGCGTGCGGACGTTCTCGGCCGAGGCCGGACGGGTCGCCGTGGCGACGGCCGTCGGCCTGCGCGGCAGACCGGCTCGCGGCATGTCGTCGGGAGGCTTGGGGGTCTCCTCCTGCTCCACGAGCTCCGGCGGCAGCAGCACGACGACCGTGGTCCCGCCGTACGGCGAGGACTTCAGCACCACCTGGATCCCGTGGCGCTCGGCCAGCCGGCTGACCACGTAGAGACCGAGCCGCGCGGTGCCGGTGATGCGGAACTCCGGCGGGTCCGCGATGCGCTCGTTGGCGGCGTCCAGGTCCTCGGGCTTCATGCCGAGACCGCGGTCCTCGATCTCGATGACGTAGCCGTTGGCCACGAGCTGCCCGCTGACCTGCACGGAGGTGTAGGGCGGGGAGAACGACACGGCGTTCTCGATCACCTCGGCGAGCAGGTGGATGACGTCACCGACGGCCCGGCCCACCAGCACGACGTCGCCCATCGGCATGAGCGTCACGCGGGTGTAGTCCTCGACCTCCGCGAGCGCGCCGCGGACCACGTCCACCATGGGCACCGAGCGGCGCCAGGTTCGGGCGGGGGAGGAGCCGGAGAGCACGATCAGGTTCTCGGCGTTGCGCCGCATCCGGATGGCCAGGTGGTCCAGGCGGAAGAGCTCCTTCAGCTCCTCCGGGTCGGTCTCCCGGCGCTCCATCACGTCCAGCACGGTCAGCTGCCGCTGCACCAGGCCCTGCGTCCGGCGGGCCAGGCTGAGCAGGATGTCGCGGATGCTGCGCCGAAGCTCGGCCTGCTCGGCGGCGACGCTGACGGCGGTGTGCTGCACGGTGTTGAACGCCTGACCGACCTGCCCGATCTCGTCGTCGCCGAAGTCGAGGTCGGGCACTTCCTTCGTGACGTCCACCACTTCGCCGTGGCCGATCCGCTCGACCACGTTCGGCAGCCGCTCGTCCGACAGCTCGTGCGCGGCGTCGCGCAGCTTCCTGAGCTGGGCGAGCAGCTGCCGCGTCGTGGTGATCGACAGCACGATCGAGGCGATGACCGCCAGCAGGCCCAGGCCACCGGCCAGGAGCAGGCGGATGACGACGCCCACGGCGATCGGGACGATGCGCTCCGCCAGGCGGTCGCCCGCCGCGAGGGTCACCGCCTGCATGTCCGTCAGCGTCGACTCGGTCGCCTTGCGCCACTCCTCGGCGTCGACAGGCAGTGGGCCGGTGCCGGATTCGTGCTGGATGAGCTGCTGCTCCATTGCCCGTACCCGGGTGGCGTGCGCGCTCTTCATCCATCGGTCGTAGGCCGTCCGGTCCTCCTCCGGGAGCTTGGACATGGCCTCGGCCAGCGTGTAGCGGAAGATGCCCGCGGTGGAGACGAACTCGGCGTGGCTGTCGCCGGTGAAGACGCCCCTGGCGAAGACGCCGGCCATGAGTGCGTCCTCGCGCGCCAGCAACTCGCGCGAGCGGCTGATCTCCGACAGGGTCCGCCCGTCCTTGGCGATCTCCTTGTCGTCGAACGCCGCCACCGAGTCGTACATGCGGTAGAGGGAGTCGATCACATTGTTGTACGGGGCGGTCACGGCCTGCGAGGTGCCGACCCGGCCCGAGTCGATCGACTTCCTGGCCGTGTCCAGCTTGGTCAGCTCGTCCAGCACATCCCTGGCGCGCGCGATCAGCGCGTCGTCGGCGGCCAGGGCCAAGCTGGAGCTGTCAAGGGAGGTGGCGAACTCGGCGCGGGCCGCGTCGGTGCGCGCGCGCTGGTCACGCAGGGCCTTGTCGACGATCCTGGCCCCGCCCCCCACGCGGGCGATGGTCTGGCGGCGCTCGCGCTGCAGCTCGACGAGGAGCGGCTCACTCGGTTCGACCAACTGGGCGTCAACGGCGGCCGCCCCGATCAGGTTGACGCCCTCCCGCAGCGTCACCCACGCGGCGAACGCCCACAACAGGGTGAGCGACACGATCAGGGCCGTGATTTTGGACCTGACGCTGGCGTTACGGAAGCGCATTGGGCCCACCCAGCGGAAAAGCGCCGTAAGCATGCTTTGTCAAGACGGCAAAAGGGGCATACCAGGAATCTGACACTCGGGTCACCCTAGCAATGCGCTATTACTCCCTCAACACAAAACGCCACCATTAGGCCGCTATGTCCCGTTTTGCCGGTTAAATTCGTGTTGTAGGTGGCGTTCTGTCACGTGTAGGGCCGCCAGGATCGCGGCTTGCACAATTGCTGTCGGCGAGTATAGGTCCTTGTCATGCCACATTGGTGGTAAATGCGGCAGATCGACCACCTGTAGAAGATAGTCGTATCCGCGCCCCGCTGCCCGCTTGCACCGCTCGTCCGGCTCTGGTCCTGACAGCAGCAGGGTCTGCACGGCGTACGCGGTCTCCTCCGCGATGCCCGTCCACCGCCCCCACGACCCGTCCTCCCGCTGGGTGGCCAACACCCACTCCCGGGCCCGCAGCACGGCGTCGGCGTGCTCCGGTCCGCCGAACTCGCCCAGCGCCAGCGCGCAGCCCAGCGTCGCGTAGTAGGGCGACGCGTGCCACCGGTCCTCCCAGCTCCCGTCAGGCCGCTGCCGCCCGGCCAGCCACCCGGCCACCCGCGCCATCACCGCCCCGTACCGCCCGGCGGCGGCGGGCCTCGCCCGCACGTACTGGCCGAACGCGTCCAGCACGTGCGCGTTGACGCTGGGCGAGAAGCCGTCCTCGCCCTGCCAGGTGCAGAAGTGCGTGCCCGTGTCGAACAGCAGCAGCGACGCGGGGTCGCATGGTACGCCGAGCAGGGCCAGCGCATGGAGGGCGACGCTGGTGGTGTCCGCGTCGGCGGGCAGCCCGGCCCCCGCCGGCGCGCCTTCCGGGACGATCGCCGCCCGCAGGTCGGCGATCATCTCCGGCGGCACCTCCACTGGCACGGCCGCCCTGGTCAGCCAGCTCAGCACCCAGCCGCGCTCGAAAACGGTGATCGGCAGCCCGACAGGGACCGGTCCGCCGAACCGCTCGGCCACCGCCTCCAGGTGGTACCTGGCCAAGTCGGCCGAATCGGACGGCGCGGAGCCTCCGAGCCACGCGGCCGTGGCCGCCGGCGACGCGCCGACCGTGCCGATCGGCGTGGGCAGCATGCCGTCCATCCGCTGCGGCACCATCGCCTCCAGCACGTGCAACACCTTTCGCGGCGGCTCCGTGCCGGACTCCAGCATGTGCCTGACCAGCCCCAGCCGGGAACCGTCCAGTCCTGCCGGACGCGGCAGCGGATCGCCGAACCCGTGCGCGTCGACGAGCGCCACCAGCGACGGCACGATCAGGTCGATGGCCGGGGTGTCCGGAAGCTCGGCCGGTTGCGTCAGCATGCGACGCAGTGCCTCCAGCCCCGCCTTCGCGGCTGACAGGAGCACCTCGCGGTCGCCGTCGCGCGCCGCGCTCATCAGCGCCTCCGTCGCGCTCAGCGTCGGTACGAGACGGTATCCGCCCGGTTGGCCCCACGAGCCGTCCTCTCCCTGCTCGGCCAGCAGGAACGCGATCCTCTCCGGATGACCGACGAGCCATGGGGCCAGCGTGACCAGCCGCCCCGTCTCGTACACCGAGGGGGACACCTGGCCCCACGGGGTGGCCATGAGGCCGGCGATCAGATCGGCGGCACGCCGTGCGATGTCAGTGCTCAGTGCTCTCACGCTCAGTGCTCTTTCGCTCACGGCTCTCTCGAAGCCCAGAAGTCGGACAGCCCGTAGAAGCCGGCGCTGTAGTGGAGCTGCCACCAGAGGTACTCGGCGGCCCGGGGATGGTCGCCGCGCACCGGCTGGATCAGCGCGGCGGCCTCGCTCGACAGCTCCGCCATGCGCACGCTGACCTCGTCCGCCGTCATGCCGATCGTGAGAGCGTTGACGTCACCGGAGGCCGACTCCCTGCGGTGCGTGGCCAGGTCGTTGAGCAGCCGCAGGTAGCGCTGCACCGTCTCGCCCGCCGCACGCAGCCGCGCCAGGTCCCCGGGAGTTCTGACCTCGCCGGTGTAGATCCAGTGAGAGACGGCGATGAACAGGGCGCCGCTGCTGTCGGCGTTGGCCAGATACTCCTCCCGGGCGGGCCTGTTCCCGCCCCGGCTCCACTCCCACTCGCGGGCCATCGCGGTGAGCATGCGCTCCAGCCGGTCACGCCAGTCCGCCTCCAGCGTGGCGAAGGCGCGTGCGGTGGTGAGCTCGGCACGCAGGTCGGCAAGGAAGCGGGCGACGGGGGAGACAGGTGCCGAGCCGGCCACGGCCGCCAGGCACGTCCCCGTCAGCGCCGCCACGTCGTCCCGCGAGGCCGCCTCCTCGTCGAACAGCCGGTCCACCGCGAACACCAGCAGCGACGCCCGGTTGACCACGCGCAGCCCCGCCACGCTCGCCCACGGCGAGCCGAACGCCCCGGCCATCGCCAGCGAGCCGTAGAGGCCGGAGTCGAAGGACTCACGGGGGAACAGGCCGTCGTACCGTGCCGCGCACCGCTCCAGCTCGCGCCCGCCCGCCACCGCGAGCGCGCACGTCCGCCCGGCGATGTGCAACGCGCCAGGATCGTTCACGAGCGCCCCCTCGGCACAAGGGTCATCGTCAGCCCGGACGGGGGCCGCAGCGAGGAGGCCAGCCGCGGAGTCACCGGCCGGTCGAGGCGCATCACCGGCCGGTACCTGCGCAGGATGCCGGCGATCACCAGCGGCGCCTCCATCAAGAACAGATGCTGCCCCAGGCACACGTGTGGGCCCGCACCGAACGGCCAGTACGCGTACCGGTGCCGCCCCGCCTCCCGCCCCGGCGCGAACCGGTCCGGGTCGAACACCGACGGCGAGTCCCAGAACTCCGCCATCCGGTGCGTCAGATACGGGCTGAGCAGCACGGTGGAGCCGGCCTCGATCGCGACCCCGCCGACCACGTCCGCGGCCACCGCCATGCGTGGCAGGATCCAGCCCGGCGGGTAGAGGCGCAGCAGCTCGTTGACGAACATCCGCAGGTACGGCATGTGCGGCAGATGCGCGGTGCTGACCGGGTCGCCGCCGACCACCCGGTCGATCTCCTCGTACACCTTCGCGGCCATGTCCGCGTGGGCGTCGAGGACCGGCCATGCCCAGGTCAGCGCCGTGGCCGAGGTCTCGGTGGAGGCTCCGTGCATGGCCACCAGGTCGTCCCTGATCCGGCGATCGCCCTCCTCGCCCGCCACGTCCTGGCGGGCCTTGACCAGGCGTGAGACGACGTCGGTGCTTTCCTCACCCGGGCTCTCCAGGGCCCGTGCCCTGGCCTCCCGGATCCGGGGGTAGACGACCCCGTCGATGGTCTTGATCGCACGCCGGAACGCCCGGTCACCGGGCATCGGCACGCCCTGCGGCACGAACGGCATCAGCAGCCGGACGGCCTTGGCCGTGACGGCGACGTCGTAGGCCGGCACCAGCCGTTGGATGTCCGCGACGGAGATCTTCGAGCCGAAGAACAGCCGGACGATCGTCGGGTGCACGATGGCCGAGATCCCCTTGGCGATGTCGAACGGCCGGCCGGGGGTGATCGTCTCCTCGATCAGCTCGTTGATGATCACAGCCATCTGCTCGGCCAGCGAGTTGACGTACCTGGCCGTGAAGAGCGGCTGCAGGATCCGCCGGCTCTCCGCCCAGGTCTCGCCGTCCGACAGGATGCCCTCGCCGAGCAGCGGCGCCAGTGGTTTCCAGAACATGCCCTCCCGGACGAAGTTGGGCTGGTTCTGGATCAGCACATGCTGGACGTGGTCGGGGTGGGTCACCAGATACGGGCGGAACGGGCCCATGTTGAGCCGGACGAGCTCGCCGCCGGCTCGCTCGCTCGCCTCGACGAAGGCGTCGATCGGCGTGCGCGCGTTCCTGGTCAAAGAGGCTAAGAAGGGGACATTGGTAGCTTTACGTGTCGAAATGCCCCCAATGGGCACGTATGCTCCTTCGACCTGCCCGTCACGCATGACGGGATATTTCCCGCAAAAGTGCGTTTCTGGGCTGGATTATCACATGATCGTGCGTATAGATTCAAGATCGCACTTCGGCAGGAGCACCACGTGGACGTCAGCCATCAGGCAGCGAGCAGCCCCGGCGGCGACGCGACAGCGCGCTGCCGGCGACTGCTCGAACCAGCCCTTCGAGAAGCGGTCTCCGCACTACACCCGTGGGGCGCCAAGATGGCCGCCCACACGCTGGGGTGGTCCGACGCCGACGGCGGGCCCCTGGTGGCCGGCGGCGGCAAGCACCTGCGGCCGACCATCGCCATACTCTGCGCCGAGGCCGTCGGCGCGCCCGCGGAGGCGGCGCTGCCCGGGGCGGTGGCGGTGGAGCTGGTGCACGCCTTCTCGCTGGTGCACGACGACATCATCGACCACGACGAGCGGCGCCGGCACCGCGAGGCGCTCTGGAAGGCCTACGGCGTGGGCCCAGCGCTGCTGGCCGGCGACTCGCTGCTGGCACTCGCGGTCGATCAGCTGACGGACGCTCCCGTCGCGATGCGCTACCTGTCGCGGGCCCTGATCGAGCTGGTGCGGGGCCAGACGGAGGACATGGCCTTCGAGAACCGCCCGTGGACCGGCCCCGGCGAGGTCACGGTCCAGGAGTACACCCAGATGGCGGCGGGCAAGACCGGCGGCCTGCTGGGCGCCGCCGCCGCGGCGGGCGTCGCGCTGGGCGGCGCGCCCGGCCTGGCCGAACCCCTCTGGACGATGGGCCGCGAGCTGGGCGTCGCCTTCCAGATCGTCGACGACCTGCTGGGCCTCTGGGGAGACCCGGCCGTCACCGGCAAGCCCATCCACAACGACCTGCGTCGCGGCAAGAAGACGCTGCCCGTCCTCGCCGCCCTCGCCCCGTCCTCGCCGCTCGCCGAGGCGCGCCCCGCCGGGCGGGCCGCCCGCGAGCTGTCCGGCCTGCTCGCCTCCGGCGCCCTGGACGACGACGAGGTACGCCGTGCCGCCGCACTCGTGATCGAGGCGGGCGGCCGCACCGCGGCCCTGGACCAGGCGCGGCTGCACCTCACGACGGCCATGGAGATCGTCGTCGAGTGCCTGCCCGAGGCCACCGAACTACGCGACCTCTGCCTGTCCCTCGTCGAGCGAAGCCACTGACCTTGCCGCGAGACACCCCGCCCGGCCCTGGACCGAGCAGGGCGGGGCGTGTCTCACGCACGCGGGGCGCCCCGTACACGTACCCGCGCGATCAGGGGCGTCTCCGCGCACGCGCGGTCAGGGGCGGGAGGCCTCGTCGAGCAGCCGGAGCTCCTCGGCGCCGAGCCTGAGCCCGGCGGCGGCCAGAAGCGGCTGGAGCTGCGACACGTCACGGGCGCTGGCGATCGGCGCCGCGACCGTGGGCTGGGCCCCCAGCCAGGCGAGCGCCACCGAGGCGGGCTCGACCCCGCGCTCGGCCGCCACCTTGGTCAGCGCCTCGATGGTCCGCGGCCCCCGCTCGGTCTCAAGGTATCCGGCGGCCCCTCCAGCCCGGGGACTGTCGACCGTGACGCCCGGGGCGTACTTGCCGGTCAGGAAGCCGCGCGCGAGCGAGGACCACGGCGTGCTGGACAGCCCCTCCCGGGCCGTCACCTCCCGCAGGGCACCCTCGTAGCCGCGCTCCACCAGGTTGTACTGCTGCTGCAGCGCGACGTAGCGGGCCAGGCCCTCGTCGTCGGAGATCTTCAGCGCCGCCGCCAGCCGGTCGGCCTCATAGTTGGAGGCGCCGATGTAGCGGATCTTGCCCTCGCGCACCAGCGCGTCGAACGCGGCCAGCGTCTCGGCCAGCGGCGTGTCACGGTCGTCGATGTGCGCCCAGTAGAGGTCGATGCGGTCGGTACGGAGCCGGCGCAGGGAGCTCTCGACCGCGGCGCGGATGTTCGCGGGCGCCAGGCCCTTGAACCCCTCCAGCATGCCGACCTTGGTGCCGAGCACGATCGAGTCGCGGTTGCCGCGCTTGGCCATCCACTCGCCGATGATCGTCTCTGATGTGGACTCGCCGGTCGCCCAGTACGGGTAGGAGTCGGCCGTGTCGATGAAGTTGCCGCCGCCCTCGACGTAGGCGTCGAGCACCTCGAAGGACGTCTTCTTGTCGGCGGTCCAGCCGAAGACGTTGGCGCCCAGGGCTATCGGGAACACGGTCAGGGCCGTGGTGCCTATCGATCTCATAGCGCTATTATCCGCGCATCCAACAAGGAGACTCCATGGCCCTCCGGTTGCGTGGATGCCTGGTCGGCGCGATCGTCGCCGGCGGACTCTGTGTGCTCGTCGTGGCGGCGCTCCTCGCGGTGCTCCCGTGGGGAGACGAGCCGCCGGTCCCGGCAGCCTCTCCCTCCTCGACGCCGCCCCAGAACCATGACGCCGCCGAGGTGGTCGAGGAGAAGCGGCTCGACGAGCGCAGGATGGAGCTGACGATCAGGTCGCGGGCGCTCGACGCCACCACGAAGGTTCGCCTCCTGCTGCCCAGGGGATGGGAGTCCCGGCGCGACTGGCCCGCGCTCTGGCTCCTGCACGGCGGCCTCGACGACCACACCTCCTGGACGGCCAGAACCGACGTCGCCGCGCTCACCGCTGACTCCGGCCTGATGGTCGTGATGCCCGACGGCGGCAAGTGCGGCAGCTACTCCGACTGGTGGAACGGCGGCGCCGGCGGCCCGCCCCGCTGGGAGAGCTACCACCTCAAGGAGTTGCTGCCGCTGCTGCGGTCCCGCTACCGGGCGGACGGCGAGCGCGCCGTCGCCGGCTACTCGATGGGCGGGCAGGGCGCCATGCTGTACGCCGCCAAGGGTGGGTTCAAGGCCGCTGCCTCGTTCAGCGGAGCCGTGCACATCCTGCACCCCGGCGTGCCGCAGGCCGTGATGGCGGGCACCACGGTCGGCTGCTTCGGCACCGACTGGAAACGCCTCTGGGGCGACCCCGAGCGGCAGCGCGCCGTCTGGCGCGCGCACAACCCCTACGACCAGGCCGGCAAGCTCAAGGGCGTCCGGCTGTACGTCGCCGCCGGTGAAGGCGACCTGGTCGAGGACCTGGCCAACCGGGCGGCCAGGGAGTTCGCCGGGCGGCTCGGCGAGCTGGGCATCCCCGTGCGCACCCACTTCCACCACGGCGGGCACGACCACGCCTCCTGGCAGCGGGAGCTGCACCGGGCCTACCCCATGCTGACGGAGGCCATCGGCGTCCGGTGACCGACCGTCACGAGGGTCTCCCGTTCGCGGCATGGTGGTGCCCGGCGTGTGCCGGTTAGGGTGCGGCTGTGGTGATCGGTGACGCGCGTACGCGCATTCTGGACGCGGCCGAGGAGCTGTTCGCCGGCGGCGGATACGACGCCACTCCGACCGCGCTCATCGCCCGGCTGGCCAGGGTGCCCAAGGGGCTGGTCTTCCACTACTTCCCACGCAAGATCGACGTGCTGGTGGCACTCGTCGACGAGCGCACGCTGATCGAGGAGTCGCGCGAGGTCGACGCCGTCCCCGGCGATCCCGCCGGCACCCTGTCCGGGCTGGCGCGCCGGCTGCCGCTGCACGCCTCGCCGGCGATGCGGCGCATCCTGTTCCGGGAGGCCGACACGCACGGCTCGGTCAGGGAACGGCTCGGCCGCCTCAACGGAGAGCTGATCAGGCGGGCCAAGTTCGCGCTCGAACTGGCCCTGCCGGGCAGCCGGGGCGACGCGGCCAGGCTGGAGGTCGCGGCGGCCACGTTCGCCGCCGTGCTGCTCTACCAGGAGAACCTGTGCCAGCTAACCGGCCACCAGATCGATCCCGACGCCGTCGCGAAACTCATCGCCCACTCGCTCGTCTAGCAGCTCGTCGAGCGCGGTCCGCAGGTGGCCGAGCATGCCCCAGACGTCGTCCATCCGGTCCGGGCAGGCCACGATGCCGAAGTCGAGCATGCCGTCGTAGGAGAAGCAGGTGATGTTGACGCCGCCGGTCATGTCGGTCAGCACCGAGAGCGGATAGTAGGAGAGGATCCGCCCCCCGCACAGATACAGCGGGAACTGCGGGCCGGGCACATTGCTGATGATCAGGTTGATCGGCGGCACCGCCGACGCCAGCCGGAACAACGCCGGGCTCGCCACGCTGGTCACCGGCGCGGGCAGCAACGAGCACAGCTCCAGCAGCCAGCCGGCCGGGGCGGTGACGAAGCGGCGCTTGGCCGCGTTCATGGTCGAGCCCACCTTCCGCAGCCGGGCCTGCGGGTCGGCGATGTCGGTGGGCATCGGGGCCACCATGGCGGAGATCTGGTTGCCGACCAGGTCCTGGGCGTTGGCCGTACGGACCGCGACGGGCACGGCCGCGATCAGCGGCTGCTCGGGCAGCGCGTCGCGCTCCATCAGCCACGACCGCAGGGCGGAGGTGCACAGCGCCATGACGATGTCGTTGACGCTCATGCCGTGAGCGCGAGCGATGCTCTTGACGTCTTTCAGCGACACGGACCCGAACGACAGGTGGCGGCGGGCGCTGATCGGGCCGTTGAACGGCGTGCGAGGGGCGGAGAGCCGGGGCAGCTCGGGCCGGTGGTGCCGGTCGCCCGTCACGAACCTGGCCGCCTGCGCGATGGCCTTCGCGCCGGGCAGCGTCGCGGCGAGCGGGATCGCGTCGAGGTCGCCGGCCGCCCGGACCGCCGCCCGCAGGGCCCGCACGGGATGGGTCGCCGTCCGCACGGCGGCGCCGGCCAGCATCTCGACCAGGCCCGGACCGGCCGCCTCCTGGCCGTCCAGCACGCCCGACGCCGCCTTGACCACCTTGGCCGGGGTCTTGGCCGGGGTCTTGGCCGCCTTGGCTGCGGCCGTGCCGCGCCGGGAGCGCCCGGAGGTGGCGTGGCAGGTGTCGGGCGTGAGGTCGAGGAGGGTGGCGAGGGTCTCGGCGCCGGAGACGCCGTCGATGGCCGCGTGGTGCACCTTCGTGTAGACGCCGATCAGGCCGTCGGCCAGCCCGTGGATCAGGTGCATCTCCCACAGCGGATGGGCGCGGTCCAGCCGGCGGGCATGGATGCGGGCCACCTCGTCGGCCAGTTGCCGGTCGTCGCCGGGCCGCGGCAGGGTGACCTCGAACAGGTGGTTGCCGATGTCGAAGTCGGGGTCGGCCGCCCAGTAGGGGCGGTCGAGGTCGAACGGCACCCGCACCAGCCGCAGGCTCAGCGCGGGTGACAGGTGGAGTCGCTCCAGCAGGAGCGCGGCGAGCGTCTCACGGTTGACCGAGCCGTCGGCCGGGTCGAGGATCGCCAGACCCGCCACGTGAGCGGCGGTGGTCGCGGACTCGACGTTGAGGAACTGCGCGTCGAGTGCGGTCAACTGGCGCATCTTCCCTCCTTTTCCTCAGCGTGTGGTAAGGCTCACATGAGACGGTTTCTGCGGCGTTTCTGCGAGAGTCTTTCAGATGAATTCGGGTAAGCCGGACACCCTATTCGCGAACGTGCAGCTCACCCCGGATCGGTGACAATTCCCTATCCATGGACAACCTGCACGGGATGCCGCACGACTGCGTCGAAGTTATAACCGAAAGCTTGCCGTGGCGTGATCAGAGGCTGCGTCGCGCCGGACTCGTCGGTGGCCCGCGCCATGAGCACGTGCGGCCCGGGCCGCTGCGGGGCCCATCCAATGTGCCACGGCAACCAGGCGCCGACCAGGTGGTGGCCGTGGTGCTCGGCCTGCTGCCAGGTGAGCCCGCCGTCGAAGCTGACCTCGACCCGGACGATCCGCCCGTTGCCGGACCATGATCTGCCGTGCAGGATGTGCGGACCGCCGATGGTGATCGTCGCATTCCAGGCGATTTCGAAAGCGCTCCGTACCGGCTGGGTCGTGACGTCCGGGTAAAAGACGGTGTTCCATGGCGTGGAGGCTTCTTCGGTGGTCACTTCCATGTCGCCCAGCCATTTGATGGACGCGATTCCCACCCATCCCGGCACCACCAGGCGCGCCGGAAATCCATGGTCGGGTGGAAGCGGCACACCGTTCATCTCGTAGGCGACGAGCACGTCGTCCACGGCCTTGGCGACGGGCAGCGGCCGGCGTACGTGCCCGTGGTCCTCGAACGGCGCGTCGAGCCCGCGCGGCACCACGTCCACGGCGTCGGGCCGCAGCCCGGCGTGTTCGAGCAGATGGCCGAGCGGCACCCCGCGCCATCGCGCCACCCCGATGCCGCCGAGGCCCCACTGGATGCCGGGGATGGGATCGTGCTGCTGGACGTCGTAGAACCGCCGCCCGTTGCCGGCGCACTCGATCGCCGTGTCGATGGTCCGGGAGGGCATGGCCAGCAACTGCCGGTAGTCGTACGTACGGGAGTGCCGCACCCCCGGCCCGTGCACTCGCAGCCGCCAGGTGGCGGCGTCGATGAGAGGGGTGGAAGTGTGGTTGCGGACGAAGAACCGGTCGTTGGGGGTGTGGTAGCCCTCGCCGGCCATGGCCTCCCAGCGCATCTCCGCGTTGCCCTCGCGCAGGGTGAACAGGTGGTCCGGCAGGGGTTTGACGATCGTCGCCAGAGCTTGCTTCATTGACGTCACCTCCTTAATCCTTATTTCCTACTGGTAAACCATTTAATCGTTACCGTGTGTAGTCGAGCGCTCGCTCCCGAAGGGACATGCCCAGATTTGACCGGGTCGCACCTCCTCGGCTGTAGGCAGAACCGGGGTTGGGTCATCCCTTACGACGAGACCATCCTCACGCTCGGGACGCTGGACTTTCCAGGACCCAACGCCATACCCATCGACGCCTCGTGCTTGTACGGGTGTCCCGCAAGCCGAGGTGCCCACACGGCCGGGTTGACCTGGGCCCACACGGCCGGGGTTGACCTGGGCCCACGCAGCCGGGTTGACCTGGGCCCACACGGCCGGGTTGACCTGGGCCCACACGGCCGGGTTGACCTGAGTGGCCGCAGGTCTGGGTTGGTCTGGGTGGCCGCGGAGGCGGGTGGGCGTTCCGGCCGACCGCGATTGCCCGGGGTCTGGTGTTTTTCGCCTTCGGCGTTGTTGCGGGCGCGGGGGTACTTGGCACGGTCTTAAGTCGGCCGGAACGCCCACCCGCCTCCGCTTCACTGCCCCCGCCGTCCTGTCTGCCCGCCGCAGAACGGTCGGGGCTCGTCGCCTTCCTTCCCGCCGATGCTGAAGCGCCCGCTTCCGGCCCTTGGCCTGCTCGCCGTAGCTGAAGCCGTCACTTGCCGGCACAGTGCGGGCTGGGCGCCGCAGCCGCGGCCGAGCGCCTGACTCTGCCACGCTCTAGGCAAAGCCTGATCGCCCACCTCCGCGAGGTGACCAGCCGGCACTTGGCCGCCGCCGGCACGTCTGAACCTTCGCCTCCCCGTGAGCGCACGGCTCCCGAGCCCACAGTGTCTGAAGGCGCACACGGCATGTGGTTTTGTTCGTGGGAACTGACCGCACTTGCTCGTGAGTTTTGACCGCACTTGGCGGTCGGAAGCATGATCGATGTTCGCGAGAAGTGACCGCACTTTGGCAGCTGTGGGGTTTGCGGGCGAGGTTGTGCTGGGGCGGGTAAGCGGAACGGTGCTCTCGCCTAATGCGGCCAGTGGTAGGCCTGCTGTCCTGTGCCATCGAACCGTGAGCCTGTGTCACCGAAGCTTGATCGGTAACAACCCCGGTTGTCCGCTGCCAAGCAGGTCGGCCCTGTGTCATCAAATCAGGCCCCGCCCTTATCGGGTGCGATGGTTGGTTGCCGAGCCGTTCGGTTCGTTGTGCCACTCAACGGGCCCTTCCAGGTCAACGAACTGACATCGGGCCGTCTTCGCTGGCAACGGACACCGGTCACTAGCGCATCGCTGGCGGCCGAACGCCGCCCCGAACGGCCGATACCAGCCGGTCGGGGCGGACAGGGCGCGGACAGCGACTACTTCAGATGCCGATTGAAGAACTGGGCCGCGGCGTCTCCCGCGAACTGCGGGACGCCGGTGTGCCCGCCCATATTGGCCTCCAGGGTCTTCTCCTTGGAGCCGAAGGCGTCGAACAGGTCCAGGGCCGCCTGCCGGTCGTTCCCTTCGTCGTCCCACTGCAGGAGGACGTGCAGCGGAATGGTGACCTGGCGGGCCTCTTCGAACATGGCGCGAGGCACGAAACTCCCGGCGAACAGACCGGCGGCCACGATGCGCGGCTCGACCACCGCCAGCCGGACACCGATGGAGATCACTCCCCCCGAGTATCCGACCGGGCCGCCGAGCTCGGGCAGCGCAAGGAGGGCGTCCAGGGCGGCCTGCCATTCCGGAACTGCCTTCTCGACCAGCGGGAGGATGAGGGCGTCGACGATCTCGTCGGTGACCGGCCCGCCAGCCTCCAGCGCCCGGCGCAGGTCGGCGCCGGCCTGGTGGATGGCGGCCAATCGGGGCCGGTCGCCGCTTCCGGGGAGCTCGATGGTGGCCGTGGCGAAACCCTCTGCTGCGGAATGCTGGGCTCGGGCCACCAGCCGGGGGTACATCCTGCGCAGCCCAAGGGGAGGGTGGCCGAGCAGGATCAGCGGCAGCGGTTCGGGCGCGGATGCAGATGCGGGCATCCACAGAAAGCCGGGGATCTCGCCGAGGGTAAATTCGCGCTCGAGGACGCCGTCATCGAGACGCTGTTCAGAAATGAAGTGCATGGTCGTGCCTTTCGGAGAGCTCAGAACGGCGCTCCCGGACGACGACCTACCGCCCGACCGTGACCCTAGAGGAGAGCACCCACGTAAATACGTTCACGGGTACCACCTCCTCGTTCTCTCGCACGGCCTCCAAAAGGCTAGCAGGCCAGAGGATCATCTTCTATGACACAAAGTCGCGTCAGCCAAGGTTCGATGGCACGCGATCAAAGATCGGTGGCGCCGGACACCTGCGGAGGGACATGCCATGCGTCAAAGGCGGCCGATGGACTGAAACAGGGCGCGGTCCTATCGGCCTGGATCGCTGATGCGAATTTGGGTTAGTGGTCGTAAGCGGTCAGGGACCGTTTCACGGGTGCGCCGGTGTTCCAGTTGTGCCAGATTGCGGCGTTGAGGGCGAGGATGCGTTGGCTGATGCGTGCCCAGAGGCCGTCTGGGTGGCGGGCGTTGTGGCGTTCGAGGCCGAGCTGGTTCTTCAGGGTCCAGATGATCGCCTCGATGCGCTGGCGTAGCCAGCCGGGAAAGGGCAGGGCGCGTGCAGGCTCGTCTTCGCGGGCCGGCCGGATCAGGAGATGACCCAGATCCGCAGCGGCCTTCTCGATGCCGGCTCCGGCGAATCCCTTGTCGCACACGATCGGGCATGGCCCGTCGGCTATCTGGTGGACGTGCAGCAGGTGCAGGGCCTGCTTGCGTTCATCGAGCTCTTTGGGGTGGGCGAGGCTGAAGCCGGTCACCGCGCCATCAGCGGTGGTGATCAGCATCAGCTTGGCACCCCAGTAGAAGGCGTGGTGGGACTTGTCCATGCCGTATCCGGCGATCTCACCCAGGTGCGATCTGTTGACGTCACCCGCGAGGCGCCGCAGCGGATCGGGGTGCCGTCCATCAGTCGCAAAGGTTCGTGCCAGGTCGGGACCTGGCGGGTCGGCCACAACGCCGCCGCCGACATGGCCGGCCCCAGATCACGCAGTTGCCGGTTGTACTGCGACTGGGAAGGCAGTCTGGGGAACAGGTGCCCGATCCGGTCGGCCGCCATCCGCATCCAGCGGCGTTCGTCATCACACCGCAGCAGCACCTGCGCCACTGCCACGACCACCGCTTCGGCCGGGGTCAGCACCGGCGGCCGGCCCCGCCCGCGAGGCCGTCCCCGCGAAGGCATCACGTGATCGTCCAGAGGCGTGGCGATGGCACTGGGCGCAGGTTGCCCTGACGCCGGTGACA
Organism: Nonomuraea sp. CX421; assembly: GCF_059358955.1. Taxonomy (NCBI): domain Bacteria; kingdom Bacillati; phylum Actinomycetota; class Actinomycetes; order Streptosporangiales; family Streptosporangiaceae; genus Nonomuraea; species Nonomuraea sp. CX421. The sequence continues at coordinate 105,965 of NZ_JCADBK010000020.1, forward strand.
AGGTTCTAAGGTGCCTGCGACAGGCGGGTGGGAAGGCCGCGGACGCATGGCGGGGGCACGATGCCTCCGTAGCACCGGCTGAGCAGACCAGCGACCGCCCATCCATCACATCGGCTGACTAACCGGAGGAATGACGATGAAGTTCGCAGTCAGCTACAGCACGCCCTACTACGGTGTCGACCCTGACAAGATCGTGGCCTACGCTCAGCATGCCGAGGATTGCGGCTTCGAGTCGCTGTATCTGCCCGAGCACATCGCGCTGTATCCCGGTGCGATGGCCGGTCGCTTTGAGCTCCCGCCGTCGTTACCGTACTTCGACCCGCTCGATTGCCTGAGCTTCGTCGCCGCGGCTACCCGACGGATCCTGCTCGGGACAGGCGTGCTGCTACTGCCGTATCACCATCCGGTTGTTCTCGCCAAGCGTCTGGCGACCATCGACGTGCTGTCCAAGGGGCGGATGCGGTTACTGACCGTGGGGCTCGGCACCCTGCCTGGTGAGGCCCGGGCAGTGGGGGTCGATTTCAGCACCCGGGGCCGTCGGGCCGACGAGGCGATCGACGTGATGCGGCTGCTCTGGGCCGGCGGCGAAGACGGCGTCAGCTTCGCCGGGGAGTTCTTCACCTTTGACGACCTGTGCCAATTCCCAAAGCCCCACGGGGTCACCCACCTGCCGATCCACATCGGCGGATCGAGCCGGGCGGCCGCGCGCCGCGCCGGACGACGCGGCGACGGTTACTTCCCGGGTGGCGCGCTCGATCCGAACGAGCGCGCCACCCAGATGGACCTCGCTCGATCGACCGCCGTCGAAGCCGGTCGCAGCCCGGACACTCTGGAGTACACGCGTTGGGGCTCGATCGACATGACTGTCGACCAGGTCGAGGACCTCGCCGCCCAAGGTGTGACCCGCATCGTCATAGGTGCCACTGCCACCGAACCAGACCAGCAGCGCGAGGAGCTGTCCGCGTTCGCCCAGCGGTTCGCCCTACTCGAACACCTCACCAGCTAGTTTCCTGTCTCCAGCCGGGCGAGGAATCCAATCGTGTTCAGTTGCTCGTGTTTCCTCAAGCCGTACGCGGCTGGCGGTAGCAGGTCACGGCACCCACCTCACCGATCCTTTGCACCCGAAGATGGATGCGCCTGTTGTCCTTCATGTGTACCGGGAGGCCGTTCAGGCGCTCCGCCACGGCTACGGCGCCCGGCCCGCGCTGTGTCGGAAAGTGCAGGCTTCAGCCTACGGCGGCCGACCGCGACGTACGGGATCGGGCGCTTCAGCGTCGGCGAGGAGGAAGGCGACGAGGCCCGGCCCGCTCTGCGGCGGGGCGACAGGACGGTGGGGCGCCGTAGAGCGGAGGTGGGTGGGCGTTCCGGCCGACTTAAGACCGTGCCAAGTACCCCCGCGCCCGCAACAAGGCCGAAGGCGAACATCACCAGACCCCGGGCAATCGCGGTCGGCCGGAACGCCCACCCACCTCCGCGGCACCGCGGAAGCACCCACTTCTGCGGCACCGTGAAGCACCCACTTCCGAGGCACCATGGGAGCACGGCCTATGCGGCGTGTCGAAACACCTCGGACGAGGTCCGAAGGGAGGCAGGTCAGGGCCGGAGGAAGGCCTGGAGACGCTCCAGCGGCCAGGTGTTGATCACGTCGTCGGTGGTCAGCCAGGCGCGCTGGGCCACGCCGACGCCGAACCGCTGGTGGGCCAGGTGCGGGATCGCGTGGGAGTCGCTGTCGATGGAGAATCTGACCCCGTGGTGCTTGGCCAGCCGGACCAGGTCGGACGGCAGGTCGGACCGGTCGGGATAGGAGTCGATCTCCATGGCCGTGCCCGTGCGGGCCGCGGCGCGGAAGACGGCGTCCCAGTCGGCGTCGACCGGCTCCCGCTTGCCGATCTTGCGGGTGGTGGGGTGGCCGATGATGTCGACGTAGGGATTTTCGCAGGCCGTGATGAAGCGGCGGGTCATCTCGTCGCGCGGCATGCCGAAGTGGGAGTGGACCGAGGCCACGCAGACGTCGAAGCCGCGCAGCACCTCGGCCGGCCAGTCGACCGAGCCGTCGGGCGCGATGTTGAGCTCGGTGCCGTGCAGCAGGCGCATGCCGGGATAGGAGCTCTGGAGCTTCGCGATGCGCTCACGCTGCGCCAGCGCCTTGTCGAGGGTCATGCGCTGCATGGTCAGGTCGGGGGCGTGGTCGGTCACCGCGTAGTAGGAGTAGCCGCGGGCGGAGGCGGCCGCCACCATGTCCTCCAGCGAGGCGATGCCGTCGGTCAGGTCGGTGTGCGTGTGCAGGTCGCCGCGCAGGTCGTCGAGCCGGACCGGCTCGGGCAATTCGCCGCGGAGCGCCGCGCGCACCTCGCCGCCGTCCTCGCGCATCGGCGGCGGGACGTACTGCATGCCGAGCGCCGCGTAGATCTCCTCCTCGGACTCCGAGGCGATCACCCGCTCGCCCTCGAACAGGCCGTATTCGGAGAGCTTCCAGCCCTTCTTGACCGCGATCTCGCGGATCGCGACGTTGTGCTCCTTGGAGCCGGTGAAGTATTGCATCGCGGCGCCCCACGACGCGGCGGGCACCACGCGCAGGTCGACCTGGACCCCCGAGGTGGTGCGCACCGACGTCTTCTTGTCGCCCGCCGCGATGACCTCCGTGACATAGGGCCGCGCGCGGAACTCCTCCATGATCGACTCGGGCGCCACGGCCAGGATGTCGACGTCGCCGATCGTGTCCTTCATCCGGCGCAGCGACCCGGCGTAGGCGACGCGCTCGGCCGACAGCGACGCCATCACCTGCTCGGCCAGCGACATCGCGACGCCGATGTGCACTCGCCGGCCCGACTGCTCCAGCTGCTGGACGCCCTTCAGCAGGTTGGCCAGGGTCTTGGGGCCGAGCCCCTTGACCCCGTCGAGCCGCCCGGCCGTGATGGCCTCGCCCAGCGCCGCCGGTGAGTCGATGCCGTAGTCGTCGAACAGCATGATCGCGGTCTTGGGCCCCAGTGTCGGCACGCGCGTCAGCCGTCGCACCCCCTCGGGCACCCGTCCGCGCAGGTCGTCGAGCTGGCGGAAGCTCCCGCGCTGGAGGAACTCCTCCATCTTCTTCGCGATCGCCTCGCCGACGCCCGGCACGGCGCGCACGTCGGTCGCCGAGATGTCCTCGGGGAAGCCGGCGATCGCCTTGGCGGCCTTCTGATAACTGCGCACGCGGAACGCGTCGCCTCCGGTCAGCGCGAACAGCTCCGCGTACTCCTGGAGCGCCGCCGCCGCCTCCTCGTTTGCACGTGCCATGCGCACAGCTTAGAAGGCGGCACCGACACTTCACCTCAGACCGTACGTGATCAGAAACGGACCTCACGCGGCCGGTACGGCTCCGCGAGGAAGGCCAGCTCCTTCTCCGAGAGCGACACGCCCACGGCGGCCACCGCGTCGTCGACGTGGCCGTCACGCGTGGCGCCCACGATCGGCGCCGTGATCCCCGGCTGCGCCATCACCCAGGCCAGCGCGATCTGGGCGGCGGGCAGGTCGCGCTCCCGCGCCACCTGCGCGACCCGGTCCAGGACGAGCCGGTCGTTGTCCGCCTCGTACAGGTAGTCGATGCGGGGGTCGGAACCCGTCCGGGTGGTGGTTTCGGTCGTTCCTGCGCGGGCCAGGACGCCGCGCGCCAGCGGGCTCCACGGGATGACGCCCACGCCCTGGTCGGCGCAGAGCGGGAGCATCTCGCGCTCCTCCTCGCGGTAGAGCAGGTTGTAGTGCGGCTGCATGGACGTGAACCTCGTCCAGCCGTGCTCGCCGGCGACCCGCTGCGCCTTGGCGAACTGCCACGCCCACATCGAGGAGGCGCCCAGATAGCGGGCCTTGCCCGCCTTGACCACGTCGTGCAGCGCCTCCATGGTCTCCTCGATCGGCGTCTCGTCGTCCCACCGGTGGATCTGGTAGAGGTCCACGTAGTCGGTGCCGAGGCGGTGCAGGGAGTCGTCGATGGCGGCGAGGATGTGCTTGCGTGACAGGCCGCGATCGTTGCGGCCCCTGCCCATCGGGAAGTAGACCTTCGTGGCCAGCACGTAGTCCTCACGCCGGGGGAAGAGCTCGCGGAGCAGGTTGCCGGTCACGACCTCGCTCTGGCCGTCGCTGTAGATGTCGGCGGTGTCGAAGAAGGTCACGCCCGCCTCGACCGCCCGGCGGACGATCGGCTTGGCCCGCTCCTCGGGCAGCGCCCATTCCTGCTTGGCCGGATCGCCGTAGCTCATCATCCCGAGACAGACGCGAGAAACTTTCAGTCCGCTGGCGCCCAATCGCATGTAGTCCATAGGGACAACTATATGTCCTGAAATGTTCCAGATTGTGGTAACGAGGCCGCGTCGAAAGTCGGCAATGCGCTTTACATGGACAGGGCAATCGGGTCGATTGGAGGAGTGAGACGGGCGTTCCGCTTTCGCGATGCGACGGGTCCGGTGACGACTTCATTTCGGGGGACGAGTGAACGGAACAGATAGCTGGTTCGCGCGCGGATCACGTTCCGTGGCCATGCTCTCCTCCTCTCCGCTGACGCTGGGCGGGCTCGGCCTGATGGCCGGGGTGCCGGCGCTGACGGTGCCGGTGCACCGGGGGCTGGCGGACTCGGGGCACGCCGTCATGGGCTCGGCGGTCCTGCTCGTTCTCCTGGCGGTGCACGCCCGGTTCGTGCTGCTCATACTGGCCCGCAAGGGCGTCGGGTGGTGGCTGGTCGCCGCCCAGGCGGGGCTGACATACCTGCCGTTACCGGTCGTCGGGGCGGCCTGGATCCCCGTGTCGGGGCTGCTGTGCGGGGCCCTGCTGCTGGTCGCGCAGCAGGTCCGGTCCTTCGCCGTGGCGGCCCTGGCCATGGCCTGCGGGCCGGTGCTCCTCGCGGCTCCGCCCGAGGCGCTGACCCACGCCGGCTGGGCCGTCGCCGCCCCGCTGCTGGGCCTGGTGGAGTTCGCCCTGGTCGGCCTGGCCGTGCAGGCCGACCGGCTGTCGGCCACGCGCAGTGACGTGATCCACCGGGCGGTGGTCATCGAACGCCGCCGCTTCACCAGGGACCTGCACGACCTGGTGGGTCATCGGCTCACCGTCCTCGTGCTGAAGGCTCAGCTCATCCAGCGGCTCGTACACGAGGGCGACGAGAAGGCGGGGCAGGTGGTGGACGAGACGCTGACGCTGCTGCGCGCCCTGGCCTCCGACGTGCGTGCCGTCGCGCACGGCGAGCAGCGCTCCTCGCTGGAGATCGAGCTGAGCTCGGCGCGGGCCCTGCTGGAATCGGTGGGGATCCGCTGCCAGATGCGGGTGTCGTGCCGCGACCTGCCGCGTGAGGTGGCCGAGGCGCTCACCCACACGCTGCGCGAGGGCGTGACCAACGTGCTGCGGCACGCCACCGCCCGCGAGTGCGTGATCCAGCTGCTCGAACAGGACGGCCTGGTGAGCCTGTCGATCAGCAACGACGGCGTCCTTCAGCGGCGCCGGCCAAAGGACGGCGGGCAGGGGCTGATCAACCTGACCGAACGGGTCACGGTGCTCGGTGGCCGGCTGGAGACCACGTCCTTACGCGGCGGGCGTTTCTTATTCACGGTGCACATTCCGAGAAATCAATAGTGACTGCCTAACAAAAGCATTTATGAGAAACGCACATAGGGCAGTGTGTTCGGCACGCCGCAATGCTGTTCTGTGTTACTAGACGAAATATCGGCGCGCCGTCATTCTTCTCGTGTGGACCTCATCGGGAAGGCGCGTGATGGATCAGTATGAGCTGTACTGCCTCGCGGATCGTCATTTCTACGACACGCTTGAGCACAGCACGGCCGACGACGCCGGCTTTCCCATTCTGCGCAGGCCGGCGCCCGGCGACTGGTCCTCCGAGGTCACTGACACCTGGTGCTACTACGCCCCCCAAGGGCAGCCGCCGATGCCCGCGCAAGGGTGGAAGATTCACGTGTCGGCCCGGCTCGACGACGCCGAGAAGGCGATAGCGGCCGTCTACGACTACTGCGTTCCCCGGAAGATCGCTTTCAAGTTCCTGCGTGGCCCGGCGGTCCTGGTCATGGTCAATTCCAAGGCCGCCTCGCGCGCCTCCAGCGGCAAGCTGATCACCATCTACCCGAGGGACGAGGCGCAGCTCGAACTCGTCCTGAAGGAACTGCACGAACTACTGCGCGACGTCCGGGGCCCCTACATCCTGAGCGACCTGCGCTACGGCGAGGGACCGCTTTTCGTGAGGTACGGCGGCTTCGCCGAACGGCACTGCCTGTCCGGCGGCGGCGAGCGCGTGCTGGCCGTCGAGGACGGCGCCGGCCGGCTCGTCCCCGACGTGCGCGGCGCCACCTTCTCCGTGCCGCCGTGGACGACCTTGCCGGAGTTCCTCAAGCCGCACCTGGCCGCCCGCAACGCCGTCACCATGAGCGAGCTGCCGTACGAGATCGACACGGTGCTGCACTTCTCCAACGGCGGAGGCGTCTATCTCGCCCGGCACCTGCCCACCGGCGACCAGGTGGTGCTGAAGGAGGCCAGGCCGCACGCCGGCCTCGACGCCCTCGGCCGGGACGCGGTGACCCGGCTGACGCACGAGCGCGACGTCCTGGAACGCCTGGCCGGTCTCGGCGCGGCACCCGAGCTGCGCGACCACTTCACCGTCGGCGAGCACCACTTCCTCGTCCAGGAGTTCGTCGACGGCACCCCGCTGCAGCGGCGCCTGGTGCACCGCTACCCGCTCACCCGCGCGACCTGCGACGCCGACGACCTGGCCGCCTACACCCGCTGGGCGCTCGACACGCTGGACCAGGTGGAGGCGGCCATCGAGGCGCTGCACGAGCGCGGCGTCGTCTTCGGCGACCTGCACCCGGACAACATCCTGCTGACCGAGAGCGGGCGCGTGGTGCTCATCGACTACGAGGTCGCCACCCTGGCCGGCGACGGGGGACGGGCGGCCCTGGCCCACCCGGCGTTCGTCGCGCCACCCGACCGGCAGGGGGCCGACGTCGACAGGTACGCGATGGCCTGCCTGCGGCTGGGCCTGTTCGCGCCGCAGTGCACGATCATGCTGCCGCTGTCCCCTCCGAAGGTCGCGCAGCTCGGCGAGCTGGTCGCCGAGACGTTTCCGGGCACCCGGGACATGGCGCTGACGGCTGCGGCCACCATCATGGGCCGCGACCGGGCCGAGGCGCCGGACCTCCCGATGCCCGGCTCCGCGCCCTGGCCGCCGCTGCGCGACGCGCTCCGCCGGGCCATCACGGCCGCCGCGACCCCCGATCGCGACGACCGGCTGTTCCCCGGCGACGTGGCGCAGTTCCGCCCCGGCGGCGGCCTCAACCTCGCCCACGGCGCGGCCGGCGTCCTGTACGCGCTGGCGGTCAGCGGGGCCGGACGCTTCCCCGAGTACGACGGCTGGCTGCGCGAGCGGGCACTGCGCCCGATCCAGGGATCGGGCCTCGGACTGTACGACGGGCTGCACGGCATCGCCTACGTCCTCGACCGGCTCGGATACCGCGAGGACGCGCTCGACCTGGTGGACATCTGCCTGCGCGAGAAGTGGGACGGGCTGGAGTCGGCGCTCCACTCCGGGCTGGCCGGGATCGGGCTGAACCTGCTGTACCTCGGCGAGCCCGAGCTGACCAAGGCCGGCCTGCGTGCGGTCGACATCTGCGCCGACCGGCTCGGCGGTCCCGACGACGTGCCCGAGGTCAGCGGCGGCCTCAACCCGCGAGCCGGGCTCATGTACGGCTCCAGCGGCCCCGCCCTGCTGTTCCTGCACGCCTACGAGCACACCGGCGACCCGTCGCTGCTCGACCTGGCGGAGGTCGCGCTCCGGCAGGATCTGCGCAGGTGCCGGGCGGCCGAGGACGGTTCGCTCCAGGTGAACCAGGGCTGGCGGCTGCTGCCGTACGTGGACGAGGGCTCGGCCGGCATCGCGCTGGTGCTCGCCCGCTACCTGGCCCACCGCGACGACCCGGAGCTCGCCACCGCGCTCGCGGACCTGCTCAAGGCGGCCCGCTCCGGCTTCTTCGTCCAGCCGGGCCTGTTCACCGGCCGCGCCGGCATCATCGCCGCGCTCGCCGGCGTGCCACCGCAGCCGGACACCGCCCAGGTGCTGGAGGCGCACGTCAAGGGCCTGCGCTGGCACGCACTGCCGTACGGGGGTGGCCTGGCCTTTCCGGGCGACCAGCTGCTGCGGCTGTCCATGGATTTCGCGACTGGTTCGGCAGGTGTCCTCTTCGCCCTGAACACGGTACTGGGCGACAACCCGGGACACCTGCCGTTCCTGGAGGCCGCGCCAGTGGTGCGGCCTGTCACCCACGAGTCCCGGAAGGAGGTGTAACACCATGGTCCTTCTCGACCTGCAGGGGCTCGAGACCCCGGCGAGCAGCGACGTCGCCAGCGGCGGCAGCACGCTCACGGTTCTCGGATGTCACTCCGGCAAGCCCAGCAACCTCAGTGTCGCGCTCTGCCACTGATCAGTGAGACCGATCCCCGCGCCGACCGAGAAGGCCGGCGCGGGGATCTTCGGACTTGACGCGAGGAGGCCCGGGGTGCTCGCCGGAGACCGGCTGGTCATGAGCGCGGTACGGCGGAACGGGCCGTGGACCGCGATCCTGGCGGTCACGGCCGTCGGGGGCGCGGCCGCCGAACTGGCCCTGCCGTACGTGGCGGGCCGGACCGTCGACGCGTTCCTCGCCACCGACCCCGCGGCCGTGGAGTGGCTGGCCGGCTGCGCCGCGATCGTCACCTGCGTGGTGCTCTGCGAGAGCCTCGGCGTGTGGGCCGGCGGCGTGAGCGGAGCCCGCGCCGCCGCCCGGCTGCGCCTGGGAATGCTGCGCCACCTGCTCGGCGCCGGGCCCGCCGCCACCCGTCGCTTTCCCGAGGGCGAGCTCGTCACCCGCGCCGGGCTGAACGCCGAGGAGGTCGGCAGGGCTCCCGAGTCGGTGACCGGGGCGCTCGCGCTCCTGGTGCCCACCGTCGGCGCGCTGGTGGCGCTGACCCTCATCGCGCCCGTGCTCACCCTGACCCTGCTCGCCGGGATCGTCCTCATCCTGCTCGTGCTGAACACCTTCCTGCGCGCCACCACCACGATCGCGGGCGGTTACCAGAAGGCGCAGGGCGAGCTGGCCGCCGGCCTCGTCGAGGCGCTCGGCGGAGCGCGTACGATCGCCGCCGCCGGGACCGAGGAGCTGGAGGCGCGCCGCGTCCTGCGGCCGCTGCCCCGGCTGCGGCGGCACGGCCTGCTGCTGTGGCGCGCCAACGCGACGGCGGGAGTGCGCGCCGGGCTCGTGGTGCCGCTGGTGGAGGTGGCCGTGCTGGCGGTCGGCGGCTTCATGCTGGCCGCGGGCGACCTCACGGTGGGCGAGTTGTACGCGTCCGCCAGGTACGCGGTGCTCGGCGCCGCCCTGAGCGGCGCGCTCGGTCCCATCGGCGGCCTGGCCAGGGCGCGGGCCGCGGCCGGTCGGATGGCCGAGGTGCTCGCCGTGCCCCGCACCCGCCACGGAAGCCGGGCGATGCCGTCCGGGGCGGGCACCGTGGAGTTCCGTGACGTGACGGCCGCCGGCCTGACCGTGCCGCGACTGGTCATCCCCGGCGGCTCGCTCACGGCCGTGGTCGGCCGGTCAGGGTCGGGCAAGTCGCTGCTCGCGGCGCTCGCCGCCCGGCTGGCCGACCCCGACGGCGGCACGGTCCTGCTCGACGGGGTGCCGCTGCCCGAACTGGCCCGCCCAGAGCTCAGGCGCGCCGTCGGCTGTGCCTTCGAACGCCCGGTCCTGGTCGGCGACACGATCGCCGACGCCATAGCCCTCGGCCGCGGGCTCCCGGACGACGCGCCGCCCGCGAGCGGCGACGCCGCCGACGTGGCATCGCGGGCAGGTGGCGATGTCGTGCGTCCGGCCGCCGAACTGGACGCCGTGGCGGTGGCGGCGGGGGCGGCCCGCGCCGACGGGTTCGTCAGGCGGCTGCCGCACGGGTACGCCACGCGGACCGCGGACGCGCCCCTGTCCGGTGGCGAACGCCAGCGGCTCGGCCTGGCCCGGGCCTTCGCTCAGGGGGAGCGGCTGCTGGTCCTCGACGACGCCACCTCCAGCCTCGACACCGTGACCGAACGCGAGGTCGGCCGCGCGCTCTCCGACGGGCCCGGCGGCCGCACCCGGCTGGTCGTCGCGCACCGCCTCGCCACGGCCGCCCGTGCCGACCAGGTCGTCTGGCTGGAGGACGGCACCGTACGCGGCCGGGGACCGCACCGCGAGCTGTGGCGCGACCCGGCCTATCGGGCGGTCTTCCAGGGCGACCTCGCGCACGACCTCCAAGGCGGCTTCCAGGGCGGCTCGCGGGTGGACTTCCAGGGGGAGGAGCCATGAGGGCACTGCTCTGGCGCGCGCTGCGCCGCGAGCCGCGTCAGCTGGTCCGGATCTGTCTCTGGTCGGTGCTGGAGGCGGCGCCCGCCTTCCTCATCGGCCTCGCGGTCGCCCGGGCCATCGAGGACGGCTTCGCCGCGGGCCGGCCGGAGGTCGGACTGGCCTGGCTGACGGCGCTCGGCGCGGCCTGGGTGGTGGCCGCGGTGGCCGCCCGCCAGATCGTCCTCGCGGTGGCGGCCGTGGCGGAGCCGTTCCGCGACGACCTGCTCACCCACGTCGTCGGCGGCGCCGTCCGCCGCGCCGCCGCCGCGCCCGGCGCGCGGCAGGACAGCGCCGCCGTCACCCGCGCCGGGCTCCAGGTCGAGCTGGCCAGGGACGCCTTCGCGGCCGTCGTCACCACCGTGCGCGGCTTCGCGTTCACCGTGGTGAGCGTGGTCCTCGGCCTGCTCACGCTGGCGCCGGGGGCCGCGGCGCTGGTGCTGCCGCCGTTCGCGGCCGGGCTGGTCCTGTTCCTGGCGTCCCTGCCGCTCCTGGCCCGGCGGCAGCGGGAGTTCCTGCTCGCCGACGAGCGGCTCGCCGAGGCGATGACCGCGATGGCCGGCGGGCTGCGTGACATCGTCGCGTGCGGCGCGGAGGATCGCCAGGGCGCCCGGATGGCCGCCCACGTCGACGGCCAGGCGTCCGCCGCGCGGGCCCTGGCCAGGGCGACCGCCGTTCGCACCGCCGCGCTGGGCGTCGGCGGCTGGCTGCCCGTGCTGCTCGTGCTCGCCGGGACGCCCTGGCTGCTGAGCGGCGGCGCCGGCGCCGGGGTGGTCGTCGGCGCGCTCGCCTATGTCACCCAGTCGCTGGCCCCGGCCCTCGGCGGGCTGGTGCACGGCCTCGGGGTCAGCGGCGTCCAGCTCGCCGCCACCCTGGATCGGATCACCGCCGCCCCGCCGCCACCCCCGCGCGGGGTCCGCCGCCGGCCCGCGTCGGCCGAGGTGCGGCTCCGCGAGGTCACGTTCGCGTACGGCCCCCACTCCGCCCCGGTCGTCGACGGCCTCTCGCTGAGCGTTCCCGAGGGCGAGCACCTGGCCGTCGTCGGGCCGAGCGGCGCCGGGAAGTCCACGCTGGCGGCCCTGATCAGCGGGTTGCTCCGCCCGGACGCGGGTCAGGTGCTGGTCGGCGGCGTCCCCGCGGACCAGGCCGAGCACGCCGCCCGGGTGCTCATCCCCCAGGAGGCGTACGTCTTCCGCGGCACCCTGCGCGAGAACCTCGCCTACCTCCGCGCCTCGCCGGACGGCCGTGAGGAGGGTGGCCGTGAGGACGGCGGCCGTGAGGACGGCGGCTGCGAGGAAGGCGGTGACCGGCCGGACGGGGCGGGGCCCGGGCCGGCCGAGCTCGAGGCGGCGGTGCGCGCCCTCGGAGCGGCCGAGCTGGTGGCGGCCGTGGGCGGGTACGACGCCCCTCTCGACCCGGGCGCGCTGTCGGCGGGACAGCGGCAGCTCATCGCGCTGGTGCGCGCCTACCTGTCACCCGCCCGGCTGGCCATCCTGGACGAGGCCACCTGCCACCTCGATCCCGCCGCCGAGGCACGGGTCGAGCACGCCTTCGCCACCCGTGGCGGCACGCTCGTCGTCGTCGCCCACCGGATCACCTCGGCCCGGCGGGCCGGCCGCGTCCTGCTCATGGACGGCGGTCGGGTCCAGGCCGGCACCCACGACGAACTCGTACGCACCTCATCCCTGTACGCCGACCTGGTCGGCCACTGGCAACCGGAGCCCGTGACATGAGATATCCAGCGGCAAGGCGACTGCCTCTCGTCGAGAACCTGCACGGCCACCCCGTCCGAGATCCCTACCGCTGGCTGGAGGACCCTGACGATCCCGAGACCCGGGACTGGCAGGCCGCCCAGGACCGGCTCTGGCGTGACCAGGCCGCCGGGCTCCCGCTGCGCGAGCGGTTCGCCGCCCGCCTGACCGAGCTGGCCGCCACGGGGCTGGTCACCCCGCCGGTGTGGCGGGGGGAGCGCCACTTCCGGCTGTCCCAGTCCGCCGGTCAGGAGCATCCGGTGCTCTGCCTCGACGACGAGGTGATCCTCGATCCGATGCGGCTGGATCCCAGCGGCCTCACCACGCTCGACGACTGGCAGCCCGACCTGGACGGCAGGCGGCTCGCCTACCAGCTGTCCAGGCGCGGCGACGAGCAGGCCGACCTGTACGTCATGGACCTCGGCACCGGCCAGGTGGTCGACGGCCCGGTGGGCGGCTGCCGCTACTCCCCGGTCGCCTGGCTGCCCGGCGAGGAGGGGTTCCTCTACGTCCGCTTCCGTCAGGGGATCTACCTGCACCGCCTCGGCGAGCCGGACGACGTCCAGGTCTTCAGCCGCGGCGCGGTGCCGTACGGGCTGCTGATCGACGCCGCCGGCCGCTGGCTGACGATCTCCGCGGGCACCCGGGCCGGGAACGACGTCTGGCTGGCCGACCTGTCCACCTGCTCCGCGCTGCGGCCCGAGCTGCGCGTCGTACAGGAAGGGCTGGAGGCCAACACGGCGGCGGCCGTCGGCCACGACGGGCGCGTCTACCTGCTGACCGACCAGGGGGCGCCCCGGCGCCGGCTGTGCGTGGCCGACCCGGCGGCCCCCGACGCCTGGAAGGAGCTGATCCCCGAGGATCCCGAGGCGGTGCTCGGCGCCTTCACCGTCCTCGACGGCGACCGGCTCCTGGTCTCCCGGACCCGCCACGCGGTCAGCGAGATCGGCGTCCACGACGCCGTCAGCGGGACGCGGCTGGCCACCGTACCTCTGCCCGGCAGTGGGACCGTCACCTCGCTGACGTCGCGGCCGGGCGGCGGCCACGAGGCGTGGTTCGGTTACACCGACGCCGTCACCCCCGCCGAGGTGTGGCACTACGACGCGCGGGCGGAGCGGGCCGTCAGGTGGGCCGGGCCGCCCGGCCACGTGCCGCTGCGGGGAGTGGAGAGCCGGCACGTGGAGTACCGCTCCGCCGACGGCACCCTCGTGCGCATGGTCGTCTCCGCGCTCCCCGGGCGAGAAGGGCCCCGGCCGGCGATCCTGACCGGTTACGGTGGGTTCGGCGTGCCGCTGACGCCCGGGTACGCCGCCGACTCCCGCGCCTGGGTGGAGGCCGGCGGTGTGCTGGCGATCGCCGGCCTGCGCGGCGGCGGCGAGGAGGGGGAGTCCTGGCACCGCGACGGCATGCTGGACCGCAAGCAGAACGTCTTCGACGACTTCATCGCCGCCGCGGAGAGGCTCGTCGCCGACGGGTGGACGACGCCCGACCGGCTGGCCGTCTGGGGCGAGTCCAACGGCGGTCTGCTCGTGGGAGCGGCCATGACCCAGCGGCCCGGCCTGTTCGCCGCGGTGGTCTGCTCGGCGGGGCTGCTCGACATGGTCCGTTACGAACGGTCCGGTCTGGGCGCCTCCTGGACGGCCGAGTACGGCTCCGCCGACGACCCCAGGCAGTTGCCCTGGCTGCTCGGCTACTCGCCCTACCACCACGTCCGCGACGGGGTGGACTACCCGGCGACGCTGTTCACCGTCTCGGGAGCGGACTCCAGGGTCGATCCGATGCACGCTCGCAAGATGTGCGCCGCCCTGCAGCGGGCCACCTCGGGGGACCGGCCGATCCTGCTGCGGCACGAGCCCGACGTCGGGCACGGCGCCCGCGCGGCCAGCCGGTCCGTCACGCTCGCCGCCGACATCCTGGCCTTCGTGGCCGACCGCACCGGCCTGACGACGGACTGACCGAAGCGTCGTGGGCCGGTGCCGGGCGGTTCAGATCCAGCCCGACTCGCGGGCGATGCGGATCGCGTCGATGCGGCTGCGCGCGCCGAGCTTGGCCGTACTGCGATGAAGGTAGTTTCGGACCGTTCCCTTGGACAGGAACAGCGAGGCGGCGATCTCGGACACGGACGCCCCTTCGGCGGCGGCGCCGATCACGTCCAGCTCGCGCGCCGTCAGCGGCGCGTCGGGCGGGGTCATCGCGGCGATGGCGATCTCCGAGTCGATGACCCGCTCTCCGGCGGAGACCCTGCGGATCGCGTCGGCCAGCTGGCTGGGCGGCGCGTCCTTGGCCATGAAGCCCCGTACGTGCGCGTCGAGCGCCCGCCGCAGCAGCCCCGGCGTGCCGACGCCGGTGAGGATCAGGACCCCGCAGGCGGGCAGCTTCTCGTGCAGCTCACCCGCGGCCACCAAGCCGTCCTTGCCGGGTAACCCGACGTCGATCACCGCGACGTCCGGCTGGACGGCACAGGCGGTGGCGACGATGCGATCACCGCGATCGACTTCGGCGACGACCTCGATGTCCTCCTCGTACGCCAGCAAAGCCACGATTGCCCCGCGCACCAGATGCATGTCCTCAGCGAGCAGAGTTCGGATCACGGTTGTCCTATGGTCAGCCAGCAAATCCTTGTCGGTCCTGACGCTTCACAGCAGTGTGAGGCCGCCGTCCACGGCCAGAACCTGCCCCGTCACGTAGGAAGCATGCCCAGAAAGCAGGAATATCACGACGTTGGCGATTTCCCAGGCTGTGCCCTGGCGGCCCATCGGCACCCGCACCCGCTTGCGGTGCTCCCAGTGCCGGCTCGCCTCCCGCCCGAGCGGCGTGTCGACCAGCCCCGGCGCCACCAGGTTCGCCCGGACGCCCCGCCCCGCGCCCTCCAGCGCGACGTTCCTGGCCAGCCCGACGAGCCCGGCCTTGGACGCCTCGTACGCCGGGATCAGGCTGCCCGGCCGCAGCCCCGCCACCGAGCCGATGAGGACGATCGAGGAGTCCGGCCCGAGCAGCGGCAGCGCGGCCTTGCAGACCAGGAAGTGGGCGCGCAGGTTGACCGCGAAGACCTCGTCCCACTCCCCGGCGCTCGTCCCGGCCAGCGTGAACCCGGCGCCGATGCCCGCGTTGAGCACGATCCCGTCGATCCGCCCGGCCCGGCCGGGTAGCGCCTCGCACTGCGCGGGATCGGCCAGGTCCACGGTGAGCACCTCGGCCGTCCCGCCCTCGTGCCTGATCCGGCTCGCGGTCTCGGCCGCCGAGGGCTCGTCCACGTCCGCGCAGACGACCTCCGCGCCCTCGCGGGCCGCGGTCATCGCGATGGCCCGCCCGTTGCCCACCGGAGGGTCCGGCTCGTCCGAGGGCCGGGTGCCCGCACCGACGACCAGCACCCGTCTCCCTACCAAGCGACCGCTCATATGGGGGATGCTAACGACCATGAGACCGCGTGTGCAGCCCCTGCCGCCGGAGCAGTGGGACGACTTCCAGAAGGCCAACCCCCTCAACGTCTTCACCACGCTGGCCCGCCACCCCACGCTCTACCGGGCCTGGCTCCGCTTCGGCGGCGCCCTCCTGTACGGCACGCTGCCCGCCCGCGACCGCGAGCTGGCCATCCTGCGCACCGCCCACCACCGCGGCAGCGCCTACGAGTGGGCCCAGCACGTCCGGATCGCCCGCGAGGCGGGCCTGTCCGACCAGGAGATCGAGTCCGTACGGCAGGCCGGCGCCACCTGGGAGCCGGCCGACCGCCTCGTCCTGCGGGTGGCCGACGAGCTGCACACCGGCGGAGACCTCTCCGACGCCACCTGGGCGGCCCTGTGCGAGCGCTATGACGAGCCCGGCCGGATCGAGCTGGTGATGCTGGTGGCCCACTACGACATGCTGGCCGTCGTGCTCAACACGCTCAGGGTGCGGATCGAGGACTGACCGCGGGCGCCCGCCGGGAGCGGGCCGGTCAGAGAGGGGCGCCGGGCGTGATCATCGTGACCCCCGGCACCGAGCCGATCGAGGCCAGCGCCTTGCCCGCGTCGGCCAGGCCGATCGTCCGGGTGACCAGCTCCTCTGGGTGGAGCAGCCCGGCCCTGATCATCTCCAGCATCGGCGGGTAGGCGTGCGCGGCCATCCCGTGGCTGCCGAGCAGCCGCAGCTCCTGGCCGATGACCCGGCTCATCGGGATCGGCGTCACGTCGTCGGGCAGCAGCCCCACCTGGACGTGCCGGCCCCGGCGGCGCAGGCTCTCGACGGAGGCCGCGCACGTCCGCGGGCTGCCCAGCGCGTCGATCGACACGTGCGCCCCGCCCCTGGTCAGCTCGCGTACCTGGGCGCCCGCGTCACCGGCCGAGCCGTCGACGAAGTGGGTGGCGCCGGCCTGCTCGGCCAGGCGGAGCGCGTCGGTGCTGATGTCGACGGCCACCACCCGCGCCCCGGCCGCCGAGGCGATCATGACGGCGGACAGGCCGACCCCGCCGCAGCCGTGCACGGCCACCCACTCGCCCGGCCGGACCTCACCGACCTGCGCCACGGCGCGGAAGGCGGTGGCGAAGCGGCAGCCCAGGCTCGCCGCGGTGACGTAGGACATCTCCTCGGGCACCGGGATGAGGTTGACGTCGGCGTGGTCGACGGCCACGAACTCGGCGTAGGAGCCCCAGTGGGTGAAGCCGGGCTGCGTCTGGCGTTCGCACACCTGCTGCTCGCCGGCCGCGCACGCCGCGCAGGAGCCGCAGGCGCACACGAATGGCACGGTCACCCGGGCGCCGGGCAGCCAGCCGCGCACGCCGGAGCCGACCGCCTCCACGACACCGGCCAGCTCGTGGCCGGGAACGTGCGGCAGGACGCGGACGGCGGGGTCGTGCCCCTGCCAGCCGTGCCAGTCGCTGCGGCACAGGCCGGTGGCCTCGACCCGGATCACCGCCCCGTGCGGCGAGGGGGACGGGTCGGGCAGCTCGCGCAGGTCGAGCTCCCCACCGAAGAGGTCAAAGGCAACAGCTCGCATCTCACGAGCTTAGAGTCTGTCGCCGCAGGTCGCGCAAGGCCTGGTGGGAGGCCGAGCCCGGCTCGGCGGTGTAGAGGACGAGGCGGAGGTCGTCGCGGTCGGGCACCGGCAGCACCTGGCAGATCGCGTCGACGGGCCCGACCACGGGGTGAGTGACGCGCTTGCGCTGCTGCCTGCGGACGCACACCTCGTGCCGCGCCCACACGTCGGCGAACTCCGGGCTGAGCGCGAGCATCTCCGCGACCAGCGCCTGGATCTCCGGGTCGTCGGGGTAGCAGCCCGACGCCACCCGCAGGTCGGCCACCGAGGCGCGGGCGAAGGCCCCCTTCTCCACGTCGTCGAGGATCTCGGCGATGTCGGGGGCGGCGAACACCCAGCGGATGACGTTGCGGTCGCTGGGCGGCCGGTTCTCGAGGTCGCCCAGGAGGGCGGCGGCCAGCGGATTCCAGGCCAGGATGTCGTACCTGGCGTCGAGCACGTAGGCGGGCACCTCCTCCAGGAAGGAGATCAGGTGCAGGATGCCGTCGGGCACGTCGCTCCGGCGGGCGGACGGGTCGGTGGCCTGGCCGGCCAGGTGGAACAGGTGGGTGCGCTCGTCCTGGTAGAGCAGGAGCGCCCTGGCCAGCGCGTTGAGCACCTGCCTGGACGGGTGCGGGCCCCTGCCCTGTTCCAGCCGGATGTAGTAGTCGACCGAGATGCCGGCGAGCTGGGCGACCTCCTGCCTGCGCAGCCCGGGGGTGCGCCGGCGCTCGCCCGCGGGCAGGCCGACGTGCCGCGGCGTGATCCGGTGACGCCGGGAACGCAGGAATTCGGCGAGTTCGTCACGGTTCATGCCTCCATCCTGGGCAACGGGACGGACCCGTGGGTGGTACCGCCGGTCCCAGCCTCGGCAGGTCTCTCCCGCGCTCCCGCGTACGGCGCGAAGGTGGGGGCCATGACGACGACAGCCCTCATCACGGGCGCCAACAGGGGAATCGGTTTTGAGATCGCGCGGCTGCTCGGCGAGCACGGCGTCACCGCCATCGTGGGAGCGCGCGACGAGGAGCGCGGGCGGGCCGCCGCCGAGCGCCTCGGCCAGCCGTACGTGCGGCTGGACGTGACCGACGAGACGAGCGTGCGGGCCGCCGCGAAGTGGATCGAGCGGGAGTACGGCGCGCTCGACATCCTGGTGAACAACGCCGGGATCATGGGCCGGGTGGACGAACCCGACGGCGTCAGCCGGGCGGACGCGCTGAGGGAGGTGTACGAGATCAACGTGTTCGGCGTGGTGACCGTGACCGACACGTTGCTGCCGTTGCTGCGCCGGGCGCCGGCGGCCCGGATCGTCAACCTGTCGAGCGGGCTCGCGTCGCTGGCCGACTCCCTCGATCCGGACAGCCGGTTCTACGGGCAGGACTACCTGGCCTACAACTCCTCCAAGACCGCGCTGAACATGGTCACCGTGGTCTACGCCAACGAGTTGCGGGACACCCCGATCAAGGTCAACGCCGCGGATCCCGGCTACTGCGCCACCGACATGACCGACCACAACGGCTACCGCACCGCCGAGCAGGGCGCGGCGATCGCGGTGCGGCTCGCCACGCTGGGGGCCGACGGCCCGACCGGCGCCTTCCTGCAGGACGAGGGTCCCGTGCGCTGGTGAGGTGTGGAGCCTCCCTCGCCGGACAGTAAGGGGGGCATGGGACGAGATTTGGACAAGGAGCGCTTCTCCGAGACGGAATATGCCCGCTTCGGGGAGCGGCTCGACGAGCAGTTGGGCGCGTTGCGCGAGTTGCTGGACCAGCCCGGGTTCGGCGAGGGACCCACCACCATCGGGGCGGAGCTGGAGCTGTTCCTGGTGGACGGCAAGGGGCGGCCGCTGCCCCGCAACGAGGAGGTGCGCGAGTCGCTCGACGACCCGCGCGTGGTGCTGGAGCTGGGCCGGTTCAACCTGGAGGTCAACCTGACCCCGGTGCCGCTGGCCGGGCGGCCGTTCGAGCGGCTCGGCGCGGAGATCCAGGAGACGGTGACCAAGGTCGACGCCGCGGTCGGGCGGCTGGAGGACCAGGGCGGCGCGCTGCCCATCGGCATCCTGCCGACGCTCGACACCGAGGATTTCACCCGGGAGGCGATCAGCGACCAGAACCGGTACCGGGCGATGAGCAGAGGGGTCAGGCGGCTGCGACTCGAACCGTTCCTGGTCAGGATCGAGGATCTGGAGCTGTCGGTCGAGGACGTCATCCTGGAGGCGGCCAACACCTCCTGGCAGGTGCACATCCGCACCCCGCCCGACCGGTTCGCCCGGTTGTTCAACGCCGCGCAGCTCGCCACCGGGCCGGTGCTGGCCGTCTGCGGCAACTCGCCGTACTTCCTCGGCAGGCAGTTGTGGGAGGAGACGCGGATCGCGCTGATGGAGGAGGCGGCCGACGACCGCGACGTCGAGCGGCGCTACCGCAAGGACGGGCGGGTGACGTTCGGGTCCGACTGGGTGCGCGAGGGCGCCTACGAGTTGTTCGAGAGGTACGTCCGCGACTACGACCCCATCCTGCCCGACCTGACGGACGACGCCGGCCCGCTGGACGTGCCCGAGCTGAGGTTGCACCAGGGCACGGTGTGGCAGTGGAACCGGCCCGTCTACGACCCGGCCGACGGCGGCCACCTGCGGGTCGAGATGCGCGCCCTGCCCGCCGGGCCCTCCTGCGCCGACATGACGGCCAACACGGCGTTCCTGCTCGGGCTGACCCTGGCGCAGGCCGAGCGTGACCTGACCGGTTACCGGTTCGCCGAGACGTACCAGAACTTCTACCGCGCGGCCATGCACGGACTGGACGCCAAGCTCTCCTGGCCGGGCATGGACGGCGAGTTCGAGGCCCCCGACCTGGTGCTGAAGCTGCTGCCGGAGGCGCGGGCCGCGCTGCTGGCGGCTGGGGTGGTGCCGGACGAGGTGGACAAGGCGCTCGGCGTGATCGAGGAGCGGACCCGGCTGCGCCGTACCGGGGCGGTCTGGCAGCGTGAGGCGCTGGCCCGTCTGGACGGCGACCGGAACCGCCTCGTCCGCGAGTACCGGGAGAACGCGCTGACCGGCGTTCCGGTACATCTGTGGCGTTAGTTACAACTATGGCCGCTCTTCGTCCGTCACACTGTCAAAGAGACGGAATAGCGAGGAATGTATGGCGGCTACGGGGATGGTTCCGACCGACAGTTCCCCCTTCGTGTTACGGCGAGAGACCGGCACCCTGGCCGAGGGTGCGGCCAAGCTGGCCAAGGAGCTCGGCCGTGTCACGGTCGAGACGGTGCTGGCGCGGGGCAACCGGACCGCGGTGCGCAAGGGGGGCGCGGCGGCGCTGGGCAGGATGCAGCCCAGGCCGGACGTCTGGTACGCCTTCGACAGCGCCGACCAGAACACCGCCGACTGGTATCCCCAGGGGCTCACCTGCGGCGAGGACTCGGGGACCGCGAAGGTGCCGGTGTTCGTGGTCAGCTGGTACTTCAGGCCCCGGCCACCGGTGCCGGAGCGCGGGATCAGGGTGACGTTCCTGAGCCCGAGCACCCTCAAGTACCAGCACGCGCTGCTGGTCGAGGCCAGGCCGGACGGGTCGTACCAGGCGATCGACATCCACGCGGGGGGCGTCGCCTGGTACGGCGACCTGCTCTACGTGGCCGACACCACGCGCGGACTGCGGGTGTTCGACGTGCGCAGCCTGCTCGACCTGCGCACGGCCCAGGACGACCTGGGCGATCCCCAGCGGGTCGGCCGCGCCAACGGGAAGTTCCACGCCTTCGGCTATCGCTACGTGATCCCGCAGACCGACTCCTGGCGCGTCGCGCAGCCGGGGCCGCGTTTCTCGTTCGTGTCGATCGACCGCGGCACGACGCCGCACGCGCTCATCTCCGGCGAGTACTCCGAGGCCGGCCCCAACGGCCGCGTCGCCAGGTGGGATCTGCCCCTGGACGGTGGCACGCCCAGGGATGCCCACGTCTTGGGCCATCCGAAGATCCAGGGCGCGGTCTCGAACCGCGGCAGGTGGTACCTGAGCCAGGCGGTGGACGCCGCCACCAACGGCAGGCTGCAGGTCTACAGCGCGGGCAAGCTCCTCACCCGTCAGTTCCCGATCGGGCCGGAGGACCTGACCGTGCGCGGCGCCAAGGTGTGGAGCGTCACCGAGTTCCGGAACAAGCGGGTCATCTTCGGTGTCGACCTGTGAGCGCGCTTCGTCCCTGAGGTGCCGATGGGGAAGCTATGTAACACTCGCGAGTATGGGGAGCTATCTCATCGAACCGTTCGACGGCAGCGACCGCTACGCGACCGAGCGCTACCAGGGCGCCGCCGGACGCGACTGGTGGAGCTGCGACCCGTCGCTGCGTCTGCTCATGCGCCACCACCTCGGCGACGGCTACGCCTGGGCGGAGCCGCACCTCGCGAAGCTGGGCGTCCTCATGGGCGGCCCGATCGCCCGCCACGCGGAGGAGACCGACCGCAACCCGCCCCGGCTGGAGAAGTACGACCGCTGGGGCAGGGACGTCAGCGAGGTCGTCATGCCCCCCTCCTTCCACGCGGCCCGGCAGGCGCTCATGGCCGACAACTTCACCTCGCCCGCCTTCGCCGAGCGGGCCCGCGCGCACGGCGCGAACCCCGAGGCGCTCGCCGCCGCCTGGACCTACCTGCTCGACCAGGCCGACATCGGCATGGGCTGCGCCCTCGGCACCGGTGGCGACATGGTGGTGTCGCTGGCCGAGAAGCACGCGCCCGAAGACGTCAAGGCACGGGTACGGGAGATCTTCGCCAACGGCTTCTACTCCGGCGAGGCCGCCCAGATGTTCACCGAGCGCACCGGCGGCTCCGACCTGGCCGCGCTGGAGGCGACGGCCGTCCCCGACGGCGACGCCTGGCGGCTGTCCGGTTTCAAGTGGTTCGCCTCGAACGCCAACGGGTCGGCGTTCGTCGTCCTGGCCCGCCGCGACGGCGGCGACGTGGCCCCGTTCCTGGTGCTGTGGGAGCGGCGCGACGGCTCACGCAACGCGGTGCGGATCAGGCGGCTCAAGGACAAGCTCGGCACCCGCTCCGTCGCCTCGGCGGAGGTGGAGTTCGCCGGCGCGGAGGCGTTCCTGCTGGCCGGCGAGGGTTCCGGCTCGGGGCTCGGCACGATGATGAAGCTCACCAACGCCTCCCGGCTCGGCGTGGCGATGATGGGCGTCGGTGTGGCCCGCCGCGCGCTGGTCGAGTCGCTCTGTTACGCCCGGGCCCGCGAGGCGTTCGGCCGGCCGCTGATCGAGCAGCCGCTGATGCGCCGCAAGCTGGCCGAGCTGATCGTCGAGGTCGAGGCCGCCCAGGCGATGGTCTTCGACGGCCAGATCGGGCCCAGGCTGCGCCTCGCGCCCGCCCTGATCAAGCTGCGCGCCTCCCGGCTCGGCCTCACCGCCGCCAGTGACGCGATCGAGGTACACGGCGGCAACGGCTATATCGAGCAGTGGCCGGTCGCCAGACTGCTGCGCGACGCCCAGGTCAACCCCATCTGGGAGGGCGGGGACAACATCCTCTGCCTGGATGTACGGCGGGCGATGCTCCGCGAGAACGCCCACGAGCCCTTCCTCGACCGCCTGGTCTCGGCGGTCGACCAGGCGCCCTCCGGTGATGCCGCGACCGCCGACCTGGTACGAGGACGGATCGACGACCTGCGCAAGGCGATCACCGTGTGGTCCTCACTCGACCCGGTCGTGGCCGAGGCCCGGTTGTTCCCGCTGGCCCAGCTCATGGCCGACGTCTACGCGGCGGCGCTGCTGCTGGAGCAGGCGGGCTGGGGGCTCGACGACGGCCGCAAGGCCCTGGTGGCCCGCCTCTACGCCGACGCCCACCTCGCCGACCACGGCCCGCTGCGGGGTCTCGACCGCCCGGCCGAGGACCTGGAGCGCTTCGACGAGCTGCTCGCGGGAGCCCTCCAGCTCTGAACCGGCGGATGCGCGCTCACATCGGAGGGCCCAGACCGGACTGCATGGCGAACACCACCAGTTGCGCCCGGTCACGGGCCTTCAGCTTGAGCATCGCCCGGCTGACGTGGGTGCGCACGGTCTCCGTGCTGACCACCAGCCGGGCCGCGATCTCGTCGTTGGACAGGCCGGCGGCCACCCAGGTGGTCACCTCGCGTTCGCGTTCGGTCAGGTCCTTGACGCCCGGATGCGCGATCATGGCCGGAACGCGCCGGGCGAACTGGGAGATCACACTGCGGGTGACCGACGGGGACAACAACGACTCGCCTCCGGCCACCAGGCGCACGGCGCGTAACAGCTCCTCTGGATCGGCGTCCTTGAGCACGAACCCGCTGGCGCCGTCGCGCAGCGCCTCGAACACGTACTCGTCCAGCCCGAACGTGGTCAGCATGACCACCCGCACCGACCCCAGCGCCGGATCGCCGGTGATCTCCCGGAGCGCCGACAGGCCGTCCATCTCCGGCATCCTGATGTCCATCAGCACCACATCCGGCCGCTTCTCGCGGATCACCCCCAGCCCGGCGCAGCCGTCGGCGGCCTCACCGACCAGCTCGGTGTCAGGCTCGGAGCGCAGCAGCGTCCGCACGCCGACGCGGATCAGAGCCTGGTCGTCCACGACCACGACGCGGATCATGCCCTCGCCTCCACCGGTATGCGCGCCCGGACCGAGAAACCCCCGGCGGGAAGCGGCCCAACCTCCAGTGTCCCGCCGAGCTGCTCGGCCTGGGCACGCATGCCGCGGATGCCGAGCCCTCCCTCGGCCGTCGTCCCGGTGCCGGCTCCCGTGTCGGTGATCTCGACCAGCAGGTCGGCGTCGTCGCGGCGGACCAGGACCAGGGTGGTGGCCGCTCCGGCGTGGCGCAGCACATTCGTCAGGGCCTCCCGCACGATGCGGAACGCCGCCGCCTCCACCGGACCGGCCAGGCCGAGGTCCGGCTGGACGTCCACGGTCAGCTCGACCCCGGCCGCGCGTACCCGGTCGGCCAGCTCGCCCAGGCCGTCCAGGCCGGGGCCGGGTGGCGCCGGCCCGCGGCGCGCGGGCTCGTCCCCGCGCAGCCGCTCCAGCCCCGCGCGCAGGTTGTCCAGCGACTCACGGCTGGTGGCGCGCACCGCCTCCATGGCGTGGCGGGCCTCGGCCACGTCGCGGTCGAGGACGTGCAGGGCCACTCCGGCCTGCATCGCGATGGCCGCCAGCCCGTGGCCGATGGTGTCATGCAGGTCTTGCGCCATGCGCAGCCGTTCCTCGGAGGCCACTCGCCGCGCCTGCTCCGTGCGCATCCCCGCGGCGGCCTCCCGCCGGATGCGCACGACCATCCCGGCCACCAGCGCGACCAGGGCGATGGCGACCTGGGGGAGCACGGTCACGGAGTCCTCGCCCTCCGCGACGGCCTTGGCGAACAGGGCCACCACCAGCACCCCCACGTCCGCCGCCACGACGGCCATGGCCCGACCGGCCGGCCACGCCACCCCCACGCCGTACATGGCGGCGGGCACCGTCAGCAGGATCGGGCCGTACGGGTAGCCGGCCGCCAGATAGGCCGCCACCGCCGCGCCGTTGACCGCCAGCGCCGTGCCCGGCCGGCGCCGCCCGGCCAGCGCCAGAGCCGCGATCACGATCAGTGTGTACGCCAGAGGATCCAGAGGACGGGCCGCGTCCGGCTGGTACGTCGCCGCGGGTTCCGTACCGATCAGGCCGACGGCCAGGAACGGCAAGCACAGCCACGCGTCCGCCCACCGGGCCTGCGTCCGCGCCCAGACACCGCTCACCCTCACGACTCTAACGCTCGGAGCATGTCACCACCCGTACGCGAAATCGCGTACTCGCGAACGCCGCGCCAGGGTGACGACCCGGTAGCGGCACCTTTCCCAGCATGGACGCAGGCGGCGATCAGACGCGCGTCAGGCACTTCGTCGGGAGCCAGCCGACGCCGTAGGACTTCCAGAGAATTCCCGAACCGCAGCTTGCGTATCGGCCTCCCTCCGAGTTGCCGCAGTTGAGTCCGTAGAACACATGGTTCTGATTGAAGTGTTGGAGGATCCTCGAGCTTCTGTCCTTTTCGGCGTGGACGTTGATCCCTTGCACCGGCCACACTAAGTAGTTGCAGGTCGC
The DNA here is from genome assembly GCF_059358955.1 of Nonomuraea sp. CX421. NCBI lineage: Bacteria > Bacillati > Actinomycetota > Actinomycetes > Streptosporangiales > Streptosporangiaceae > Nonomuraea > Nonomuraea sp. CX421. Next base: position 131,132 of record NZ_JCADBK010000020.1, read on the forward strand.
CAGAGGTGCAGCAGGCGTGGAGTCGGCTTCGCTGACCTGACTGTGCAAGATCGCCGTAGCCGAGGCGGGAGTTGCGGTGGCGGCGGTTCCTGCGCCGGTGAGTGCCGCAGCCAGTGTTCCGATCGCGAGCGCAATGGTGGAGCGTTTGGACATCGTGTTCCCTCTTCGTCGGTGAGCGCTGGACATCCAGGGCTCTGATCTTGAATTCCGGTAGACCGTCGGGCCTTCGAGAACCGGTATTGCCCATACTGGGATTGAGACTGCTGCCGGGTCGTCACCCGGGACGCGGCCTTCGCCGATACGCGATTCTGCGTACGGCCGGTCATCGCGACCGGGGTTTATAACGAACCCGGCTCGTTCTCCACGAGGACGCCGTGGCTGACCAGGCGTTTGAGTTGGCGCGGACGTTTTGGATGCTGTTGTGCGCCAGGGGCAGGTCGAGAGCCTCGCACAGCTCGCGAGCCCGCAGGGGACGGCCAAGGTCGGCGAAGACCGTCAGAATCTCCTGGGCGGCCGGGTTTTCGGGCACTGCGGCTGCTCTCGTTCATCTCCACTGGTCACTCGCTGGCCACGCGGGAACAGTTCGGGCGGCTCCACGCCCTTCTGGAGGAGTGAACCAGACTTCTCACCGCGTGGAAGCCTCCTCTGCGGAGACTCTCGCCCAGCCTGGGGGTGTCATCGAGGCCCCAGGGTCCTCCCCATTATGTGATCATTTGCAGCATGCGTACCACTACGGGGGTACTCGCTGCCTTGGTCATCGCGAGCGCGTGTGCGCTGGTCGCCGACACGCCACTGGACGGTGGCGGGCGAACGGCCGGTCACGCCGCCGAGCCGGCATCCCGGTGGACCCTGAGGCACACCGTCCACGGCTACGGCAGGGACGTCCCCGTGTGGCTGGTTCCCACGGCGGACGGCGGAGCGTCGCTGTTCGTCAGGAAGAGGTCGGCACTCGGCTGGTCGATGCTGCGCTGGGACGGGACCGCCTGGAAACGGGCCGGGCTGCCCGCGCAGTTCGGTAAGGCATGGGGGCTCGAAATCGGCGCCTCCCCGTCCGGGGAGACGATCTGGGCGGCCGCGAGCGTCCCCCACGGAGAGTACGACGACGTGACAGACCAGCTGTGGCGATTCTCCGACGGGCGCTGGACGCGCCGGTCATCCGGGAACGTGACGGTGAACGGAGTGATCGACATCGCCGTCGCCTCCCGGGGCGACGCCTGGTTCGTGACCGGCTTCGACCCCGAGGGCGGCGCCTCGAACGTGCTGCGCTGGAGCGAGAACGCGCTGCGTTACCAGTCGCTCCCCGCCGGCCCCATCCTGACCGGGATCAGCGCGGCGGGCCCGGACGACGTGTGGGTCGTGAACCAGCAGGAGGGGGACAGGACGTGGCACTGGAACGGCGCGTTCTGGAAGGACGTCCCCTACCCGTGCGCGATGGGGTCTCCTCATCCGCCGTGCCGCGGACGTGCTCACCTTCAACGGCTGAGCCTGGCCGTGAGACCGGACGGCCACGCGTGGGCGGTCGGCCCTCCGTGGGCGGACGGCGGCAGCCCGGTCATGCTGCACTGGGACCGCGCCCGATGGAAGCAGGTGCGCCTCGACCTGGTGAGGACGGGCTTGACCACGGTCCGAGCGGACCCGGTGGGCGGCCTGTGGATCGCAGCCCGTCCCGCCTCCAGTTCGCCCTACCTGCTCAACCTACGCGATGGCAGGTGGACCAGATTCGCCCTGCCGGAGGGCGATCCGGCCGAGTACATCACGGACATCGCGCCCGTGCCGAGTACGACGCGGCTTTGGGTCCAGACCAAGCGACAGGACCCCGCCGGCCCGCCGGGCGGCCCGGTGACCGCGCGGGTGTACGAACTCTCCTGAGAGTGAGCGGTCATCCCGATCCGGCGACAGCCGGGATGACCTGCTCCGGCCCCTGCCGTCAGCCGTGCACGATTTGCGACCAAATATCCCGTTGGTCAAGATGGGTCGCCTTATGTCACGGTGTCGGCGTGGCCGAGCAACTCCCGTGCACCGTGGGTGAGGCGATCGCCGCCGAGCAGGCGGGCCGGATCCTGCGCTATCTGTTCTTCTGGGGTCACCGGCGCGAGCGGGACGGGAACATCGGCCCGGGCTGCCTGTCGCAGTGGTGGCCCGTCCCCTTCACGGAGGACGGGCACGTCTTCGCCTCGGCTGAGCACTACATGATGGCCCACAAGGCGTGGCTGTTCGGCGACGGCGACACCGCCGCCAAGATCCTCGCGGCGGATCACCCGGGTCAGGCCAAGACTCTCGGCCGGGCAGTACGCGACTTCGACGAAGCCCTCTGGAACGCCCATCGCTTCGACATCGTGGTGCGTGGCAACCTCGCCAAATTCGGCCAGCACCCCGGCCTGCGGGAATTCCTCCTCGCGACCCGCAGGAGGGTCCTGGTGGAGGCGAGTCCGCGCGATCGGATCTGGGGCATCGGCCTGACCGCCGCCGACGAGCGCGCCGCCTCCCCGGCCCTCTGGCAGGGGCTGAACCTGCTGGGGTTCGCGCTGATGGCCGCACGCGACGCGCTGGATTCGGAGGCGTGAGCTTGTCGCCGCCTGCGTGCGTCGCGGCCGGGATCGTGATCCGCCGTACGGTGGCGCGCCGTACTGAACGGCACGTTCGCCGCAGGGCCGGTGTCAGCGGGGTACGGCCCGCACCCATCCGCGGTCGCCGCCGAGGAACTCGGAGGTCGTCAGGCCGGCCTGGTCGAGCCCGCGTTCCAGGTAGTCGTCATCGAGGCGGCGGCTGACGAAGGTGTGGGTCCAGTGCCGGTCGCCGATGGAGTATTCGGTGGTGGCTTCGAGCAGGCCGGGGCCGGGCCGGCTGAAATCTGTCATGCGGACGGTACGGCCGTCGCCGGTGGCCCGTTCGAACGGCTGGACGGTGTCGTACCACTCGGGAGGCTTGCGCTGCAGGATCACGCAGCCGTCGGCGGCGACGTGACGGCGGCAGGTGCGCAGGAACGCGGCGCGCAGGTCGTCGTCGGCGGTCTCGATGACGAAGGACATCAGCAGCACGAGGTCGAAGGTCCGTGGCAGGACCAGGGCCTGGATGGAGGAGGTGACGGTCTCGGCGCCGGTGATGTGGGCGAGCATCTCGGAGGACTCGTCGACCGCGACGACCTCGTGGCCGAGGGCGAGCAGGGGATGGGTGACGCGGCCGGCGCCGGCGCCGAGCTCCAGGATGCTCGCTCCGGGCGCGATGGCGGCGTGGATCAACTCGGGTTCGCCGTTCGCGGTGAGGGTGGCGTAGTAGTCGACCGCGCAGCCGTCCGGGGTGATCGGTCCTGGACCCGTGCCCTGATAGAGCCGTCGTTTGATCATGTTCCCATTCTGAGGTGCGGTCCGGGCGTCCGCGCGGCTGCCGCGGTCGGCCGCTCGGCGGGTCAGGGCTGGATCTGGCGGGTGATGGACGGGTCGGTGATGGTGGTGTCGGCGGCCAGCAGGAACGCCTTGGACAGGATGATCGACAGCATCCCGCCGTCCTCCTCGAAGGGCAGGAAGACCTGGTCGGCGGAGCGGCCGGGGACGATGCAGAGGTAGGCGTCGTTGGGGTCCATCAGGATGTTGCCCGAGCCGAGGTGGATCTTGTACGTACGCAGGTCGCCCCGTACCCGAAGGAACCGGTCGAGCAGTGAGCACCGGTCGGCGATGGCCAGGCGGGGGAGCAGCCGGGTCAGGGCGTCCCGGCGGATCCGGGCCGTCTCGGTCAGGTCGCCGAAGCCGTACGACTGCCAGTAGTCGCCGTGGCCCTCGGGGTCCAGGCCGGTGGAGGTGACGCCGACGGCCAGGTCGGCGTCACGCAGCGCCTCCGACAAGATGAGCGGCGGCACCTCCTCCAGCGGGACCCGTCGCCCCGCGTCGTCGGTGAAGTGCAGGTCGCCGCTGACGCAGATGGATACCGTGCCGATGTTGTCGCGCTCGAACGAGTGCTCGTCCAGGTGGAACCCCCAGTGCGCGGTCAGCCCGCCGGGAAGCTCCTTGGTGGCGTCGGCCTGGTCGGAGCCGTACTCCCAGCCCCAGTGCCCCAGCGACATCCCGGTCCAGCCGCGCCCGGTCAGCAGCGCCTTGGCCTGGCCGTACCTGAGCAGGTGGCCGGCGAACCGGCGCGAATGGTCGTGGGTCCGCTCCTCGGCGGGAGTGAGCAGGTAGACCTCGCGGAAGGCCTGCTTGAACGGCTGGCGCCGGCCCGTCTCCATGAGGTGGTCGCGCCAGGCGCGGACCTCGTCCACGGTGTGGGAGATGGGGTGCCACAGGTGGACGGGCGTGTCGGGACGCGGCTGGATCCGGCGCCCGGCCTGATCTGTCAGCTCCCATCCGCCGTCGGCCCGTACCGGCAGCCCGGCCGGGCCCTGGAGGATCTCCCAGATCAGGACGCGGCCGAACGAACCGGTGACCGGATGGTCGAGATAGAACTCGCACACGTCGCGCCAGCGCCAGACCCGCTCGGTGGCCAGGGCCCGTTCGACGCGGAAGCGTTCGGCGGGGAGGGCCTTCCTCAGCTCCTTGGCGGTCGCCCTGAACCCGGCCAGCAGCTCGCGGTCGACCGCCTTGGGGATCGTCCTGCGGCCGTCGTAGGTGATCGTTCCGTCCAGCGACAGCCGCAGACCGTCCTGGGTACGGGTGCCGTCGGAGTCCAGCCCGAAGGTGGGGACGGTGCGCTCCAGGAGCTGTTCGGGGGACAGGCCGGTCTGGGCGGCGACCGCCTCCAGGGTGCGGTCGACCTTGGACAGGATGGTCCTCTTGCGGACCTTGGCCTGCACCCGGGCCAGTTGCGCGACCACCTCCAGGCCGCCGCGCCGGGCCAGCACCCCGATCGCCGCGTTGGCCAGCATCTCGCTGCGGGCGTTGGCGCCCGAGCCGCCGATGCCGGTGCCGGTGGTCACCGCGACGTCGCCGAGCAGCGCGGTCACCCATGGCCGGTCGATCAGCTCGCAGGCCCAGACCATGCCCCGCAGCGGCACGGCGGTGCGCTCGCGCACGAAGACGGTCTCGGTCCACTCGCCGGAGCCGGTCGGATGCCGATGTGTCACCTCACGGTGTGCGACGAGCCGGGTGAGGACGTCTCTGACCAGGTCGGCGGCCTGCGGGGTCAGCAGTCCGGCGGCGCGCTTCGTCCAGCCGGCGCTGGGCCTGGCAGCGGTGGCCTTGGTGCAGTGACGGAACAGCGGCAGGATCTCAGGAGATGCGAGCAGGCCGGCGTGATCGGAGATCATCCGGGTCGCGAACTCGTCGTCCTCCCACATGATGTTGCGGATCGTCGCGCCGGGATCATCCGTTTCCGGCTCGGTCAGCAGCGTCTCGACCGGCTCGCGCAGGACCTCCCAGGCGGGCTTCCAGTACTGGGCGAACCACTTGGGCATGGAGTTCAGCACGTTGCGGCGCTCGTGGTACGGAAGGCGGGCGGTGGCGGCGAGCGGCAACCGGTACAGCTCGGCGTAGCCGGTGTGGCGCCAGGTCATCAGGCCGTTGGCCGCGGCCCACAACCGGGTGACGACGTGGCCGGGCAGGTCCGGCAGGTGGTCGATCAGGTCGCGGATGACGTCGAGCCGGCGTTGGTCGTGCTCGTGACCGCCCTTCCAGCCGAGGTTGAGCCGCATCTGCGCCCAGACGCACAGGAGCGGGAACTCTGCCTCGTCCGCCTCCTTGGCCGTGAGCTCGCCACCGGCGAACGCGGCGTCCAGCCGGTCGAAGGTCTCCTTGTGCTCGTTCGCGAGTTGGACGAAGCCGTAGTGGTTGCTGAGGGGCGAGTCGCTGAGGATGTCCCCGTCCATGTCAGCCTCCGACCAGTGGGACGAGCTTGACGAAGGACACGACCGGGTCGGTGGTCAGGTCGATCTCGGTGTCCAGGTCGTCGACCTGGCGGTCGCCGACCAGCAGCAGGAAGCCGTTGCGGGTGAACGCGGCCTCGGCGGCGTCGGCCTGCTTCTCCCAGTCGAGCCTGCGCGCGGTGCGCATCCGGTAGCCGTTCAGCTCGGCCTCGGCGTCCGTCGGCTTGACCAGGCCGCGGAAGTGCGCGGAGGGGGCGGCGTTGTGGCGGGCCACCTCCTCGCGGACGCGGAGCCGTACCAGCTCGCGGGCCGAGATCCGCTCGGGCAGGTCCGGGAGGGAGAACTCCTCCAGCGTCCGGCCGGCCGCCGTCTCATCGCGAAACGTCACTAACGCCATTGATAGCCCTGTTCTACGAAATATCGTGTGATGGCGTCATGAATAGCAGTGGTGAACGACAGAAACTCCGGCGAAGCGCCTGATCGGCCGGGGTTGATTCACGGCCACTCGCTGGGGATGCTGTGGGACCAGGCTCACGGAGGTGGCCATGACCGTACGGACCGAGCGCCGAGGACCGGTGACGACCGTCGTGATCAGCAGGCCCGAGGCCCGCAACGCGGTCGACCGCAAGACGGCCGACGGGCTGACCGACGCGTTCCGCGCGTTCGACGAGTCCGACGCCTCGGTGGCGGTGCTGTGGGGCGAGGGCGGCACGTTCTGCGCCGGCGCCGATCTCAAGACGCTCGACAACCACGTCGGCGAGGAGGGCGACGGCCCGATGGGCCCGACCAGGATGCGCCTGTCCAAGCCGGTCATCGCCGCCGTCGCCGGGCACGCGGTGGCCGGCGGCCTGGAGCTGGCGCTCTGGTGCGACCTGCGGGTGGCCGAGGAGGACGCGGTGTTCGGAGTCTTCTGCCGCCGCTGGGGCGTGCCGCTCATCGACGGCGGCACCGTACGGCTGCCGCGGCTCGTCGGCGCCTCCCGCGCGATGGACATGATCCTCACCGGCCGCCCGGTCGGCGCCCAGGAGGCCCGCGAGATGGGCCTGGCCAACCGCGTCGTGCCCACCGGTACGGCCAGGCGGCACGCCGAGGCGCTGGCCCACGAGCTGGCCCGGTTCCCGCAGACGTGCCTGCGCGGCGACCGGCTGTCCGCCCTGGAGCAGGACGGCCTCGACGAGGCCGAGGCGATCAGGAACGAGCTG